>CALIBA010000280.1 GCA_938045435.1 uncultured Selenomonas sp. | reverse complement strand
GCACGGGAAGACATGGCCGCCGTTATAGTCCGTATGCTCGCCGATGAGATTCACGCGCCCCGGTGAGAAATATGCGTGTGTGTCCGCCGCACCGAACTTCTCGCGAAACACTTCGTTCATCTCGTCCAATATCGCCATCGTCTGCATCCTCCGTTCATCTTTGGGTAAGCATCAAAATGTAGCCAAGCGAAAGTAAACGTTTTCTTTTCCGTTTTCTATTCTATCTCTTTTTGCAAAAAAACGCAAGAGCTTTTTGAAAACTCCTGCGTTTTTTGTTTTCCTCAAATCCCCTTCAGCGTAAACGCCAGATGCCGCACTGCGTTTTTCTGCACATACTCCGCAAGCACGGGTGCGCCCCATGAGTCGTCTCCGCCGACGCCGCACATCCCTGCCGACGCACGCAGATACGTGTGCTGCGGGCGCGGCAGATCGTACGCATGGCGCGCATTCTCAAGCTCGTGTGGGCTGTACGGAAGCGCCGACGCCTCGAACGGCACATCGCCCGCAAGGCGAATCCCATGCCCGCTGCGATCCTTGACCTCAATCCAGCGCACACCGCAATGATTGCCCGTCTCCTGCGGACGCAGATACGGCTCAACCTCGTCTGCCGCCGTACTCTCATAGATACCGAGCCGCGCACCCTCGCAGCGGTCAATGTAGTTCTCCTTTGGCCCGTACCCATAGAAGCGAATGCGGTCATAGTCCGCAGAGAGCGTAAAGAGCATCGCAAAGTCCGGCATCTCGGGCAGCCCCTCTGCCGCTTCATAGTCAAGTGCAACGCGGAGTGCCCCCGTCGCATCCACCGTATAGGTGGCGGTGCAGGTTGCTGCTGGCGACGCTGTGAGTGCATAGGTAAAGCGTACCGTAACACTCTGTGCGCGGCGTTCCTCCTGTCTGCCGAAGAATCCATCCACCACCGTAAACGCTGCGCCGTCCACGCTGTACTCAATCCGCGTACAGCGGCGATAGAGGCTCGCAAGCTTCCACTGCGCACAGTCTGCCATGCGGCCGCTGCCGTAGTCGTTGTCAACAGGCGCACGCCAGAACGACGGCTGCGGCAGTTCCTCGATCAGCTCCCGACCGCCATAGCGATAGGAGACGAGATTGCCCTGCGCACTTGAGAACATAAGGGAGAAGCCCGCCCCCTGCACGCCGAGATTGATGTCCCCCTGCACCACGCGCAAACTGCCCGCTGCTTCAAGCGGTGCATAAACGGGTGCGGAAGGACACGCCGCAACGACATCGCGGATCTGCAGTGCGTCACCCGTCCATGCCGGCAGAATCGTCTGTCCAAACGCAACCTCATGCCCCACGTTTGCCCAACGCTCCTCCCGTGCAAGCACGAGAGACGCTGTCAGCACATGTTCCTCATTGCCAAACGAGGGTACGGCGCAGGGCAAACAGCGCGTTTCTCCCGGCGGTACGGAGGGTGCCGGCATACGCCGCTGCCAGACTGTCTGTCCGTCCACGGCAAGAACAAGCTGCAGCACATAGCAGTCCGCATTTGTAAAGAGACTCTTGTTCTCGATCTCCACACCATTCCACGAAGGGCGCAGCGTGAAATTCTGATAGTTGAACTTCACATCCTGCAGCTTTGCCGTTCCTCGTCGGTCGGCAAAGAAAATACCGTTACCGCTGAAGTTGTAATCCGACGGACGGTCGCCGAAGTCGCCGCCATAGAGAAATACATCCTCACCGTACCGCCCGCGCCGACGAATTGCCTGATCGCCGAAATCCCAGATAAAGCCGCCTTGATAGAGCGGTTCGCGCTCGCTCAGCTCCGTATACTTGTGCATACCGCCGCAGCTGTTGCCCATTGCGTGCGTATACTCACAGCAGATCAAGGGCTTGTCCCTGTGCTCCTTGAGGAACGCCTCAATGTCCGCCACCTTCGTATACATCTGGCTTTCCATATCGCTCGTTGCGGGATAGCTGCGATCCCAGAAAATCCCCTCGTAGTGCACGAGACGCGTCGGATCGACGCGGCGGAAGTATTCGCTCATCTCGTAGATGTCACGCCCGCCGCAGGACTCGTTTCCGCACGACCAGATGAGGATGCTCGGATGGTTCTTGTCCCGCTCGTACATCGACTGTGCGCGGTCAAGCACGGCGGGCAGCCACTCCGCACGATCGCCGGGCACGGTATGCTCGTCCTTCGCACACGCGCCGTTCTTCATCCACGAGCCGTGCGTCTCGAGATTTGTCTCGTCGATGACATAGAGTCCGTAAATATCGCACAGCTCATAGAGACGGCTGCTGTTCGGGTAATGTGACGTGCGGATCGCGTTGACATTCGCGCGTTTGAGTGCAATGATATCCTGCTCAAAGAGCGCGGGGTCCATCGCGCGCCCGTGGTCGCAGTCGAATTCGTGGCGATTCACCCCCTTGAACACAATGCGCTTGCCGCTCAGCTGCATCAGACCGTCCCTCATGCAGAACTCACGGAAGCCGACACGCACGCGCACGACCTCCTGCAGGAGACCGTCCGCATCATAGACACAGAGAACGGCATGGTAGAGATACGGCTCCTCCACACTCCACAAGTGAATCCCCGCGATGTCCGCCGAAAGCTCGTACGCCGTCCCCACAAAATGCTCATTGATCTGCAGCACCTCGGTACCGTCCGCATCGTAGAGATCGAGCATAACGCCCTTTTCCCCCGCATCGCCGAACGAGAGACGAATGGAGAGCTGACCGTCCGCATAGTTATGAACAGGATTTGCACGGACTTCGATGTCCTCGATGTGCACGGCGGGCTTGGTATAGATAAGGACATCGCGATAGATCCCCGAGAACCGCCAGAAATCCTGATCCTCAAGCCAGCTCGCGCTCGCATAGCGGAACACCATCGCCGCCAGCTTATTCTCGCCCGCCACAAGATACGGCGTCAGATCGAAGTCCGCAGGTGTACAGCTGTCCTCACTGTAGCCGACGAAATGCCCGTTGAGGAAGAGCGCGAGTGCCGCGTCCACACCGGCAAAGGAGATGAAAACATTTTCCCAGTCCTTCGGCACGTTGAAATACTTCACATAGCAGCCGACGGGGTTGCTGCGCGTCGGAATCTCCCCCGGCGCGATGCTCTCGTGTCCGTCCCACGGATACGTCGTGTTCGTGTAATGCGGTACACCATGCCCCTCCATCTGGATGTGCGCCGGCACACGGATCGTCTCCCAGTCATGACAGTCATAGTCCGCCGCCTCAAAGCCCTGCGGGATGAGTGCCGTATTCCTTGCGTATGCAAAGTGCCAAATACCGCCGAGTGTGCGGTAGAACGAGGACACGCCGCGTGCCAGTTCCGCCTCATCGCGGTAGAAGATATGGTCGCTGTGCGCGGGCAGACGGTTCTCCGCAAAGTACTGTGGGTCTTTCAGTTTCTCAAAATCGAAGCCGATCATGTCAAGACCTCCATTTCTGCAAAGAAAGCGGCCGACACCGACCGCTTCCACAAATGCTGCCACAGGATTACTTATTCATTTCATCCCATTTTTCTTCCAGTTCCTCCACGATGCGCGCGTGCTCTGCTTCCGTAAGCGTCACCTTCGCACGGTAGATAATCGCACCGAGCAGAATGAGAACGAACGGAAGCGCAAACATGACGAGCTTGAAGTTGAAGAGGTTCTCCGGCGTAATCGTCGCCGCCGTCGCACCGCTCGTCATGCCGACCCAGATCGCCGTAATGCCGATCATGCCGCTTGTGATTGCACCCGCGAGCTTGTCCACCAGCGGACGCACGCAGAGGACAAGCGCCTCATCACGATGGCCGAGCTTCAGCTGCCCGTACTCGACCGTATCCGTGATCGTCATGAGCACGACGAGAAAGATCAGCGGCTGCGGCAGGGCAAAGAGTCCTGCGGCAAAGAGCGTCATAAGAACGCTCGTACCCGCCATGGAATAAAGCACGATCCCGAGGAGCATCACAGCAACCGAGGCAAAGAAGAGCTTTCGACGGCTGAACTTCATCGTCAGCGTCGGGAAGAGCGCCACGGCGAGCAAGCCGATGATGACGTTGATGATGCCGAGGAACGAGAACTGCTTCGCGTCGCCGAGCACATAGATGAAGTAATAGAGGTTGAAATTATTGATGACATTCTGCCCAAGACCGAAAACAAGATACGCAATCGCCACCCAGAGCAGCTGATCATTCTTGATGAGGATCGAGAACACGTCCTTGAACGAGGTCTCCGTCTTGTTCTCGCGCAGTGCAGAATCCTCTTCCTTCGTCCCAAGACCGAGGACGATCGCGCCAAGCGTTGCGATGCCGCCGCCGATGACCGCAAACGCAAACCAACCCACCGAGTCACCCGCACCGCCGTTTTCGTTCAGAGAGAAGTAGAGCACGACGGGCATGACGATCGCCGTGACCAGCTGACCGCCGAACACCGAGCCGATACGCGCGTAGGTCGCCGTCACCTCACGCTCGCGCGAGTCGAACGAGAGCGCCGGGATCATCGACCAGATGGCAACATCCTTTGCCGAGTAGAACACGTCCATGATGAGGTAGAGGACTGCGAAGAGGACGAGGTAGAGCATCGGATTCGACACCGTCAGCCCGCCCATGTCCGTAAAGAGGATCGCCAGCGTAATCGCCGCCACGAACGCGCCCACGATGACCCACGGCTTGAACTTGCCCCAACGCGTCTTGGTCTTGTCGATCGTGTTGCCGATGAACGGGTCGAGGAACAGCTCGCCCACGCGCAAGACAAGGATGATCGTCGTCACAATGCCGATCATATAGGCATCGTGCTCATGGTTGTCGGAGTGGAACAGATTGCTCGTGACAAAGATCATAAAGTACGTCGCGAGCATAGCATAGAACACATCATGTCCGAAGGTGCCGCAGGAATAAGCGATGCGCGGCCAGAACTTGCTCTTTTTGTCCGACATGGGAAGCCCTCCTCAGTCTTTGACCCTGCAGATGTAGGCGATGATGCCGTCCGCAATCTGCGTGAGCGGTGCGCGCCCCGCATTCACAACGAGGTCATAGTGTGCGCCGTCGCCCCACTTGCGCCCCGTATAGTAGTCATAGTAGCGCGCGCGTTTCTCGTCCTCGCGATCCATCTCCTTGAGCGTCTTGCCCTCGTAGACCGTACGTCCGCGCTCCTCACGGTAGTCGTCGTCCGCACAGACGAAGATGGAAAACACATCGTCGCGCTTCCGAAGCGCATAGTCCGCACAGCGTCCGAGGAAAATGCACGGGCCATCGTCAGCAAGTTTCCGCACAACGTTCGACTCCGCCATGAACATCCCCTGACTGGACTCGCCCATCGCCGTGCCGAACGAGTGGAACGGAATGAAACGCGAGGCAAGCGGCTTCACGGTGTTCTCAAGCTCGAGCAGCTCCTTCTCATGCAGATCGTTGATGCCGAGCTTTGCCGCCGCGAGGTGGACGATCTGTCGATCGTAAAGATGAACGCCCAGCTTCTCGGCGAGAATGTTCGCAAGTTCCCGGCCGCCGCAGCCGTACCGACGGCTGATTGTGAGGATGAATTTCTTCTCCTCCATGTGACTCCCTCCTTCATCATGGGAAACGGATGAGTGTTTCCCATAAACAACTCTTGAAAATGATAAAAAGGAAAAGGTTTTTTGGAAAAGTAAACGTTTTCTTTCTTACGGTTTTTATTATACGCCATCATTTTCCAAAAAGCAAACGTTTTCTTTTGAAAGGCAAAAAAATTTATGCATTTCGGCATCAAAAAAGAGACCTCGCGTTCACAAGGTCTCTCATGAAGATTTTCAGCCGACCGCCGTCTCAAGGGCGATCTTGATCATATCGCTGAACGTCGTCTGCCGCTCCTCTGCCGTGCACTTCTCGCCCGTGACGAGATGGTCACTGACGGTGAAGAGCGCGAGTGCCTGCCGTCCATACTTCGCCGCGAGCGTATAGAGTGCCGCAGCCTCCATCTCGACCGCGAGCACGCCGTACTGACGCAGCTTCGCATTGTCAATCTCCTCATCGTAGAAACGGTCGACGGAGATGACATTGCCGACGCGCACGGGGAGGTTCAGCTTCTTTGCATTCTCCACGGCAGCGGAGAGCAGCTCGTAGTCTGCGAGCGGCGCATAGTTGATCGAGCCGCCGAAGATATTGCGGAGCATGGACGAGTCCGTCGTCGCGCCCTGTGCGATGAACACGTCGCGCAGCTTTACCTTCTCGTGCATACCGCCGCAGGTGCCGACGCGGATGAGTTTCTGCACACCGTAGTAGTCCATCAGCTCATTCACATAGATGGAGATCGACGGCATGCCCATGCCCGTGCCCTGCACGGAGACGGGAACGCCCTTGTACGTGCCTGTATAGCCGAGGATGTTGCGGATGGAGGTGTACTCCTTCGCCCCCTCCAGGAAATTCTCCGCGATGAACTTCGCACGCAGCGGATCCCCCGGCAGCAGAATGCGCTCGGCGATCTCGCCCTTTTCGGCGGCAATGTGCAGTGAACTCATAATAGCTCTCCTCTTCTAATTCCATAGTCCCAATAGTCGATGACAATGACATTTACCCTTCCTATTCTAACCTGTCGAGGCAGCCGCGACAAGAAAAATTTTCTCTATACATGCGGCACTCAAAACGTCTTCTCAAAATTGTTGCTTAAACATCATATCGATGAGAAAAACATAGACGTTTCAGCCCCAACAAGGCACAAGCACCGGCCGCTGTAATGCCATAAAAATGAACCTCCGGCTGAATATCCAGATAGTCAGTGACTGTCCCATTTGCAAGGGTGCTGCCTGTACAGAAGATAATATCGGCATAGTTTTTGATGAACTCCTCTTTTACCTCATGATCAGCACCATTTTCGATTTTGATACCATATTTGATCTGACCGATATTTTGGGGATTCAAGTCCATAACACGAACCTCGTAATTTGACTTCGCCAACATCTCCACCATCGCTGGCTGAAAGCCTACTGTCCAATGCGCTTGATGTTAGGATAGAACTCTGCCAGATATGACCGTATATCCATAGCACATTGTTCCGGTCCATCATTGCGGCAATGGACAGTGCCGACACAAAGACCAACAGCCCCCATGACGGCATTGAGTGTCGCAAGGAAAAGACCTCGTTCATACCTATCATTGCATAGATCCATAGCCAGAATTTCTTTTAGGCTACCATTGTATTCTGTGGGAGCATCCGTAAATGCCTGCTCTTTAAAGCCTCGATATTCAGTCTAAATCATCACATCTTTACCTAATGAGGATGGGAAAATCCTTGTGTTTCATATTGCTGCCAATCGCCTCCTCTGCTGTAAGTGAGCAACAGGTAATGTCGATCGCATCATCCTCAATACGGTAACGTCGTAGAACCTTGCCAAAACGACTATGCAACTGTTCAAATAATTCTTCTTTTCTTATACTGCTATTTATCTGTGCAGCATAAAATAAAGATTGACAGATTTATACACGCTTTGATAGAATTAATTTACAATTAAATAACTTTGTTTTCCGAGCAAAAATATCTAAGGGCTCAGCCTATGATATTTCGCCTGAGCAAGCGTTCTTTTGAGCACTTCTGCTCACAGGGTTATCGCAGAAATGCGACAGCCTTCCCGTATTGAAAAGGAAAACGACAGGAACGAACTACCTTTTATATGCAGGGGCTGTTTTTTCGTGCGCTCAGTACGGGAAACAGTCCCTTTTTGTGTACATATGGAGAACTAGAACTGAAAAGGAGAGGTTTTCATGAAGCGAACACGGAAGTACCAAGCCGCCATCATGGCAGCCGTCACGGCAGGATTTGCGTTCCTGCCACAGGCAGAGGCACAGGCTGCTGACACAGCATCATATGAGACCGACGCTGTCACAGTCGAGGCAGAAGGCGTCGACAAGTACCTCGTAACAACAAATACGATCACGGAGCAGGAAATCAAGGATCGCGGCTATCGTGACCTCTCTGACATCCTCTCGCAAGTTCCTGGTCTCTACATGGCACCTGCGGATAAGAACAGCAAAATGGTGCGTATCCGTGGCGCAGAGGTCGGACAAACGAAAGTATATATTGACGGTATCCCCGCGTTCCCTCTCAATGGTATTGCCTCAAATGCGGCGGCTGATCTTTCAACGATTCCTGCGGACAGCATCGCAAAGGTCGAGATCATCAAAGGCCCAGGACCTGTCAAGTATGGGACAGACTATAAGGGCGGCGTTGTCCTCGTGACAACGAAGGACGGTGAAGGTACGGGTGAATTCCGTATGAGCATTGCAGGCGGCTCCCATCATACCTATGATACGCGTATCGGCTACAGTGGCAGTAATGAGAATGTCAGTTATACTCTGAATGCATCAAAACGTCATATGGGCGGCTATCTGCCAAACGCGGAAAATGAAAAACTATACTTTGATGGCAAAATCAAGGTCAAAACGAGTGATAAATCCTCACTGATGCTGAGCGGATATTACTCCGACATGGACAGTGAGATTTCCAACAGTGTAGATCCGATTACGGGAGAAACATTAACGACCAATATTAACTGGTCAATCAATCTCGATGATATTGCGGATAAAAATAAAAAAAAGAAATATCAAAATAACAACAAAACAAATAACTGGCATTACAAAGGCTTCAAACAAAGCAACATTGCCCTTCAGTTCGAGAGTCATCCCAATGACAGATGGGCATATGATGTAAAATACTACCATCTCATTGATGAAAATAATCTCTGGGTACATAATTTACTAACATCGAAAGGATTTCCCCGCTATACGGTGCGCACACCAGAGTGGTATCGCAGCGGTTGGTTCTCCTCTGGAAATGGCGTTGAAGCCAACGCCTCCACAGCACTTGGAGACAAACACCAGCTGAGTTTTGGTGCAAAATATATAAAACTTGACTGGCATACGGATTCCAACAATCTCTCCAAAGGAGATGATGGAACAGATAAGCGCACAAGTTTTTACATTGAGGATGCATGGAGTTTTAACGCAAAGACACGAATGACACTCGGTGTACGCCATGAATCCCTATCACAGGATGCAAATAATGTGAAGAGTTCAGATCATGCAACAGATCCTGTTCTCAATATCACACATGACTTGACAAAGTCCGATACACTTCGATTCTCCGCTGGTCGCACCCATGTCTTTGTGCAGGCAAAATCTGCAGCAGCAAATATTCGTGCCAATGCGTCCGTACCGAATCCAGAACGTGCCCGCAATTTTGAGCTTGGTTGGAAGCACCGTTTCAGCCCCCAAGCGGAACTCGATCTTGCCATATTCTACACAAATGTAACAGATCGTATTGTGCGTCTTGTTCGTGGAGGTCCATTCTACAATATTGATCAAACAAAGATTCGCGGAATAGAGTTCGGATACCAGCATAAATTTACACAGAATTTCTCAGGCTTCGCCAACTATACGTGGATGAGTGCTAAGGATAAGTCAAATGGGAAAACAACAGATGCCTATGGAATTCCTCATCAGATGATGAATTTTGGGCTGACCTACCGTGAGGGAAAGTGGCGTTCGACCCTTCTTGGCCGCGCTGTAAGTGGATGGACGAACAGTGGCTCCTATCCGAACAGCTCCGGCTATTTTACGGCAGATCTCGATCTACGCTATGAGCCGCAGACGAATCTCGGCATCTTCCTACGCGTCAACAACATCTTTAACAGAGACTATCAAGACAAACTCTACCATCCGGCAGAGGGAACTAACTTCCTCCTCGGCGTGGATATGACGTTCTAATCGATCAGTATAAAACAGAGTTGCTGTATGTTGCGAAAATGTACGGCAACTCTGTTATGTTGTATTCAAACAAAATGCGGAAGAACATCCGCCATCTTTCCACAGCTTGCAATATCGGTTCCATAGCCGAAATGCACGAGATCGGCAACGAGTACAGCATCGGTTGCAGTGAATCCCGAGAGTCCGTCTGCGCCGTAGTCAAAAAGACATGGGTGCATGGGGACGGAGGGGCCGACGAGAACAGTCACAGCATTCCTTGAGAGTTCCAAGAGACGCGGCATGGTCTTATTGGCAAACGTCGCTCCCGTCATAAAGACAAAGTCCTGCTGCGGCAGAAGGAACTCTGCCGCCTCCGCCGGATAGTCCCCCCATTCGGGCTGCATTTCGAGGATGGAAAGCTCGCAGATGGATTCCCATTTCTTTTGAAAATGTGGAAAATGCCCGACGACAGCGACCTTCTTTCCTCGAATTCGCTCCGTATACATGGCGAATGCTTCTAGCTTCTTGCGCTCATCCAGCGTCTTGGCAAACGCATCCTCACCGTGAAAGCCCCGCATCGCCTCTACTTTGGACGGCTGATTATAGTAGGCGTTGATGGCGGCAGCGGCGATGGCCGCCTCCTGTCCCTGCCAGGAGCGTATGTACTCTCCCGCCTCGCGCAGGGAACAGCCGAGAAAGCTCTCCTTGCGCAGCCGAGGACGGCTGTATGCGGGTATCGTCATGCAGACACCGACCAGACTTCCTGCACGCACGTACGTCCACGGGCGGCTGACGGCATAGTCGTCGATGCAGATATCCTGCGGGAGACCCTCGATGATCTCATCGTAAAGATTCCAGTAGTTCACGAAAATACCTCCATTCATCCATTGTGTTGACTTCAAAGTAAGCACTGATAAATTCAGCCGCGCCATCTTAGCGCATCTTTTTTGCCCGCTTTTCGTTAGCAAATCCTCCACATAGCTTTGGCTATGCGTCCGGTTTGCTGCCTCAATCGGACGAAAAAATCTGCGCCAATCTGAGGGTCTATTTTATCAGCGATTCCTATGGAATATGTGCGTCCCTATGATAGCACAGACGGCGGCGGTGAACAATGACGATTTCTGTCCCCTTGCACTTTTGGACGGGATTCGGTAAGATAGTCCAATGATCGTGACATAAGGAGTGACCTATGAAATACCCGATGAAACTCATTGCGCCGCTCAAGGACTATCTTTGGGGCGGAACGCGTCTAAGAGACGAGTATGGAAAAGATACGCAGCTGACGAAAGTTGCCGAGAGCTGGGAACTCGCCTGTCATAAGGACGGTATGAGCGTGATCGCAAACGGCGCAGCAGCAGGACAGACACTTGCGGACTGGCTTGCGGAGGCAGGGGCGGGAGCGCTTGGAACGAAGGCGGCGAAGTTTCCCTATTTCCCCCTGCTTATTAAGCTGATCGACGCACATGACAATCTCTCCGTACAAGTGCACCCCGATGACGAGTATGCTTTACGCGTCGAGGGGGAGTACGGCAAGACGGAGATGTGGTACATCGTGGACGCGGCATCGGGAGCGGAGCTGCTCTACGGCTTTCAGCATGAGATTACGAAGGAAGAGTTTCGCCGCCGCATTGAGGACAACCGTCTACTCGATGTCGTACGGCGTGTGCCGGTCAAGAAGGGGGATGTGTTCTTCATCCCCGCGGGCACGCTCCATGCAATCGGCAAGGGCATCCTCATCTGTGAGATCCAGCAGAACTCGAATACAACGTACCGTGTCTATGACTACGGGCGCATCGGCACGGACGGAAGACCACGCGACCTCCATATCGAAAAGGCGCTCGAGGTGACACATCTCGCTCCTGTCACGCAGCATGCCGCCTCTGCTCCACCGATTGACATTATTGCAGGAGCGGAGGTGCGCCTCCTCGCCGCGTGCGATTTCTTCACCGTCTATCATCTTGCGGTCAAAGGGGCGTGTGCGCTTTACGCGGGAACGGATTCCTTTCAGTGTCTGACCGTACTGGAGGGCAGCTT
The DNA here is from genome assembly GCA_938045435.1 of uncultured Selenomonas sp. Lineage (GTDB taxonomy): Bacteria > Bacillota > Negativicutes > Selenomonadales > Selenomonadaceae > Centipeda. The sequence continues at coordinate 34 of CALIBA010000280.1, read as the reverse complement.
GACGCTCCACAGCAATCGTGAGAAGCTGTACGTG
>CALIBA010000279.1 GCA_938045435.1 uncultured Selenomonas sp. | reverse complement strand
TAATGAGGCGTTTGCGTGGAGCAAGTACGGAGGCATTCCGTAACATTTACCATAGCGCCAACATCTTAGGAACGGAATGCATGGCAGTTCGGTGGCAAGGTACCATAATATTGAACAAAGGACAAACAAATATCATGGAAATACGATTCCTTTGTTGACAAAATCATATCTATCGCTTAAGATAAAATAAAAAATAAATATCGAAAGAAATAGGCGTCGCAAGACTTAATAGGGAATCCGGTCAAATCCGGAGCGGTCCCGCCACTGTAAGAGGAGTGCGTCATATATGCCACTGGATTTGTTCCGGGAAGGCGTGACGGTGCGATGAATCTAAGCCAGGAGACCTGCCTGTTTTTATATCACCGTCGGTTTTTGTCCGTGACAGGAACCGGTACCTGCGAGCGATGGGTAGGGGATTCCGCAGAACCTTAGGGGCACAGTATCGCCGGTCGTGATGTTCACGCCGGCGTTTCTTTTGTCCCAAGGGGATCATATCCGTCTGAACCGATCTTTGACCGCAGACGGATTTTTCTTTTTGAAAGGAAGGGAGTCTTTATCGAACCTATTGTCTATATCTTTCGAAGATAGCGCCAGCACGGCGAATGGAATCGAGCTGCAGAGAGAACGGAGGCTCTTTTATGGCAAAGCGATGGAGAAAAAAAAGGCTTGCAGCAGGTGTGCTGTGCATGCTGCTCTCGGGCACGGGGAGTTCGATGTCCGCAGCACAGGAGGCAGCGCCCGCAGAATACACGACGCCGGATATTACGGTAGAGGCAAAACGCCCGCGTTGGGAGGAAATCCTATCCCCCGGGACAGTGACGGTCATCCGCCCCGAGGAATTCAAGGGGGAGCAGAAAACGCTCCCCGACTTTTTACAGATGGTGCCGGGCGTCCACGTGCGCGAGGTGAACGGCAAGGGGCAGTATACGACAGTGACGGTACGCGGCTCGACGGCGGCACAGGTCGGCGTCTTTGTGGACGGCGTACTGACGAACCTCGGCGGCGACGCAGCCGTCGATATTTCGACGATTCCCGTCAGCAACGTGGAGCGCATCGAGGTCTACCGCGGCTACATCCCCGCACGCTTTGCGGGAACATTCATCGGCGGCGTAGTCAACATCGTGACGAAAAAACCAATGAAGGCGCACGGCTCGGCAGAAATCGGCCCCGGTTCCTTCGGCTCGAAGAAAGGCTCGGTTGAAATCACGGCCCCCGTTGGTTCCGGCAGTCTCCTCTTTGGTTTTAACCACGAGGCACGCGACGGCGATTTCCCCTATCACAGCTACGCGGCAGATCAGTGGTTCACGAATACGCAGGTGGGCCGCGACTATCTGCAAAACGAAGCAGAGCTGCGCCGCCTGCTCGCCATGACTACCGCAGAAAAGGCTGCCTATGATGCCGCCAACGGCACGGGCGCATGGCAGACGAATGTAGACGACAATCGGCAGTGGCTCGGAGACCACGAGTCCCTGGCTGAGAGCGCAAGAGATCCGGAGCGCCGCCGCAAATACAACGACTACAAGAATACGGATGTCCTGCTGAAGTGGCAGGACAACAACTGGATGATTAAGGGGACATACAAGACGGTCAACCGCCACCTGCCGGACAGTCTGTGGGTCTCACAGAGCAGCTACTTTGATATGATCACCCCGGGACTGAAAGTAGACCGCGAGGATCTCTACAAATACGACAGTCGCCATCAGAAAATCAATGCCTCCGAGCTGCTCGTGCAGCGGCGCTATATGGGAAACCGTTTTGAATGGGGCTTTATGGTGGACTATCTGAACCAGAGCAAGGATTACCGCGCTGAGCACATCAACGATACGCTGCGCAAGCAGCTCCTCATTCCCATGCGCGAGTGGAGCAAGTACCGTTCAAACAAATACAACGTGCAGGTGGACGGTACCTATCAGCTCGGCAAGCGCAACATGCTGGATTTCCAGATGAACTTCTCACATGAGCGGATGAAGATCCGCGGCGACGGCCTGGATCGGGTCATCGACGATGTGCAGGCAGGCATCGGCAATCTCTGGACGCAGATGCGCGATCAGTTCGATCAGGACATCTTCAACGTGCAGCTCCAAGATACCATCACGCTCGATAAGAAGAGCTCTTGGCAGCTGACGCCAGCAATCCGCTACAACCGTTCCAAGATCACAGGCTACAGCAACTTTGGCCGGTTCGACCCACGCAAAACCTACCACTGGGTCCATCCCAAGGACGATCAGGTGGATGCCAAAGTGACGTGGCAGCTGGCTCTGAAAAAAGAGTTCAACAGCCACTTTACGATGCGCATGACGGGCGGCACCTATTTCCGCCTGCTCAACATGTACGAGATCGCGGGCGACGGCGCAGGCATCCTCCCCTCTCCGCGCGATTTTCGCGGAGACAGCGCGGTATTCCCCCAGCCCGAGGAAGGCAAACAGTTTGATCTGTCGGCGATCTGGGACGGAAAGATGCTCGGCGCAGATGGCCGCACGACGCTCACATACTTCTGGCGCGACACCGATCGGATGCTCATGCTCTACCGCGCGGGGCTCAACTACAGCTCCTATTTCAACGACTGCCGCGGCAGTGCGCACGGTTTTGAACTGCAAACAAATTTCCACTGGAAAAAGTTCGACCTCGATCTTGAAGGCACCTATCTCAAGATGACCGTAGAGCGCAAGAACTCCACCGTCAACTATGATTGGGCAGAGGTACACCCGACCTTCCAGCCCGAGTGGGAGGGCAATGTGCGCCTGACCTATCGCCCGACGCATCAGTGGCTCTTTTTCGGCGAGGCACATTACGTCTCGAAATACTATACCCACTATGCGTTCCCCGAGAACCCCGCCATCCGTGAGCTCGCCGGCCGCCCGACGGCCTCTGTTGCAACCGTCAACCTCGGTCTTAAATGGTCCCCGCATAAGGATATGACCCTATCTCTTGGCTGCAACGATGTATTTAACCGCGGGCCGAAGCTGCGCGTCAACAGCGAACAGCGGTACGGCAGCGAGCCGGGCAGGGTCAACATCGAATATCCTCTGCAGGGACGCAGCTACTACGCAACACTCCGCTATGAGTTCTAGCATCGAATCAACAAGGCACGGATTCAGCAAATTTTACAAGGAGGTACCGTGATGAAAACATATCTGGGAGGTGCACGCCGCCTGCATCTGACTGCTCTTGTCATGGGCAGTCTGCTCTACGGCTCTGCGGCAAATGCGGCAAATCTGGTTTCGACCATCCCGTCGGACTACGGAAACAGCGAGATGGGCACTGTGACCGGCTCGCGCGTCACAACACATGTGGACGCTGCGCCCCAGCCCGGCGTACTCAAGAACCTCAACCGAGATCCCGCATCCTTTGTCTACCACCAGCAGGGAAAGAGCAAAGTCTTTCTGCGGCAGTATACTTACAGTGTGACCGATCTTGAGGGCAACCTCATCATCGATCCGAACTCGGCAGGCGCCGCTGCGACGATCGCCAGCGGCAAGATCAAGGCTGTCCCCAATACGCATGCCGCAGCGGGCAGCGACAGTCATATCTACGTGACAGGGTACGACCTCGGACAGATCGGCGTGGCACACCAAAACGGCAACAAGCTGATCGAGGACACGAAAGCAACGGTCAATCTCAAGGCGGACATCAAAAAATACTGTGGCTACAATTTCAATGAAACCTTCCAAAATCTCGATGAAGGAAGAACCTACACCGGCGATCCCGAAAGGGCGCTCGTGCACGGAGAGGCGCTTTTCATTGAGGGACGAAAACTCTATGTGGCCGTTTCCGTCAACCCGCTCGCGGGCTATGAGCCATACGATGACGGCTTTCTCATGCAGTACGATATACAAGACGACGGCAGCCTGAAATTCGGCAGCTACACGCGCATCAGCCGCAACATCGATCAAGGGCGGCTGAATAAGTTCAACGACCAAATCCTCGTCTCGTGCATCGGCGGCTATCAGCACTACGACGGGACGGGCAACCGACACCATACGGCCATCAACATCGCAAAGCTCGATGAAAGCGGCAAACTCAAAGAAACGACGCAGCGGCGCGTCGTCCTGCCCGAGCACGTCAAAGATACCGGACAGGATATGCGCGATCTAAAGATCCTGCCAAACGGTACCGCATATGTAATGACGTATAATCTAAGCCCCTCGGGCAGTCAGATCGACGCACATGTCTACCAGACAACCGTTTCAAACCTGCTCTCGAACGCGCCGGAGGACTGGAATGAAATCCTGACTGTGGAGAATGAGGAGGGCTGGTTCGGCAAGCTCAATGCAGAATACTACACCAAGCGCCTCTGGCTTGAGCTTGGCGATACCCTGCGTGCCTATACCGATGGAGATGCAACGGAAAAATACAAGTGGATCGCCAAAGATTTCTCCGATAACAAAGCGTTCTCCCGCTTTAACAAAATCACCATGCTGGAACCCGACTGGGTCTCAGGCACAACGGCCTCCGTCATACTCGCTGCCCCTGCCGCAGAGAACGGTGCAGCCGTATGGCAGGGCGGTACAGCAGAAACAAATCCCGTCACAACCTCTACAACCTACACCGGCGATACCGTCATCCGACTCGGCAAGGATCTGATCGGGAACAAGGCGACAAACGTGCTCGCAGGCATTTACGCCGCCTCCGGCGATGTCCACATCAACGCGGCAGGGCATACCCTGTGGCTGCAAACGGAAAATACCGTCGGCAACCCGACGGGGATCTATGCGGGCAAAGGGAAAAACGTCATCGTGGATGCCGATGCTGTGAATATCATCACGCGGGGGCTTGCTGGCGGCAATACGCTCACGAACGCGATTCAGCTTGACGCCGCCAAGAATAAGTCCGCCAAGATCACCATCAACGCCCCCGTAAACATCTCCATGACAGGTGGTCTCGGCGGCAACGGCGTCGCCATACAAAAGAGCGACCGCCTCGGTGAGAAATCCTATGAGGCGAGCCAGGCCACACAGATTCTCCTCAACGGCGCCCTCAAAATCGCAGGCGCACGCACCGATGCGTGGGGCATTCCCATCAACCGGGAGAATGTCTTTTCGCGCTTTAACAATGCCGGCATCCTAACACAGGTCGAAAAGAGCAACATCACCGTCCGCGGGCCCGTAGATATGACCGTCTACGGCAACGGCGTCACGACGAACGCCAACGGCAGCAGCGTGCACCTCGGCGGCGGCAGCATCCAAGTACCGTCCGGCATGAAATACAGCTACTATGCACTGGCGGCCTATCAAGGCGCAATCCATATGAATACCGGTGCCGATGGGATGACGCCGGGAACAGAGCGCGTTGTCCTCAACGGCGATCTCTTTGCTCTCCCGACAGGGACGCTCAGCGTCGCCCTTACGACGGCAAATGCACGCCTCCACGGTCTCGTGGACAACGGCGGCACAGCGAACCTCTACCTGCAAAACGGTGCGCAATGGGTGAATGAAGCGCGCAATATGCGTTACTACCAGGACAGCGAGGACATCGGCGCAGGTACGTTGACGGGCGCAGGTGCGAGCGCATCCTACACCAGCAAGAGCCGCATTACGAACTTCCACGGCGGCATGACAGCAGAAAAACGCGGCGTGATCTTCCAAAAGAATACGCAACCGCTCATGATCGACAATTACAGCGGACATACACGCGTCCTCTACGCACATGATGCAGCGACCCCGACAACGATGAAAGGCGGCGACCTCGTCATCACGCGCGCAGCCGCAGGCAGCGCCATCACACTGACGACAGACAGCGCAGGGCTCAATACCACATCGACCAAGGCCACGGATAAAAACCGTGTGAGCGCAGCACTCGATGCACTGGCGAAAAAACTCTACTACACCGCATATAAAACAAACGAACGCAACCTCATCGGTAAAACAGAGATTGCAGAAGGACTGACAGCGTCCTCGGCAACGCGACGCATCGAAAACATCACCTTCAACAATGCGACCGGACAGGGCGGCTACGCGTATACACCGGCCACCGATCCAAAACCGCCGCAGCCAAAGCCGGATAAGCCAAAACCGCCGCAGCCAAAGCCGGATAAACCAAAACCACCGCAGCCAAAACCAGATAAACCAAAACCGCCGACGCCGCAGCCGGATAAGCCGAAGCCGCCGACGCCGCAGCCGGATAAGCCGA
>CALIBA010000278.1 GCA_938045435.1 uncultured Selenomonas sp. | reverse complement strand
ACGTGTTCCGCTGAAAATGATAGACTGACTCTACGAAAGCAGTAATGGAGGCAATGCATAGGCAGCCTTTAGGCGGTCATCCTGCACCTGGCCCATGCGTTTCATGGGGGCATAGAGCTGCTGTCCGAGGTCGATGAGTCCATGACCGAAGCTGACCGTGAGCCCTGTTGTCTTGCTCTCCTGCACGATACGCTCACGGTAGATGTTGTCCTTGCCGTCGATGCGGATCTCCTTGGCCGAGACAGTCGCTTCTTTTCCTGCCTGCACATTGGCAGAGGTAAGATGTACCCTCTCTCCTGCAGAAAGGGCGACATTTCCGGCAAGTGCTGCAAGGCTCGTCCCCTGTTGGGTGAGGGCATCGCCGGCGTGTGTGGTCTTTGTCTCTTGTTTTCCAATGGTAAAGCCAAGACCGCCCGCAGAGAAAACACCGGATTTCTTGACCGCTTTGTAGGTCTCTGCAAAGTGAGCGTTTTCTGCCGCCGCCGCTTTGATATTCCGTCCGGCAAAGATGCTGACATCATGATCGGCCGCAATATTTGCCGCCGTAAAGGAAGCATCTCTTTTTGCTGTGATGCTGACATTTCGCCCCGTGATATTCGTTGAACGTGCGATATCTGATGCTGTATCTATACGGATGGCAGTTGTTTTGCCGGAGAAAAGACCGCGCTCTTTGTACCGGATGCCGTAGTGATCTTCGGCAGTTTCTCGTCCTGCGGTGAGATTGATGTCATTTCCGGCGAAAAGGGACGTATTGCCGTTTTTGCTTAAAATGTCTGCCGCGCGCATCGTCAGGTCATGTCCTGCGGTGATGGAGATGTTCCCATTCGCACGAATCTGTGTCGTAAGTTCAGTGCCGCGCTTTGTACGCAGATAGTTCTCCTCGCTTGCGGTCATATCCTTCTCGCTTTGGAGTTTTATGGTACCGAGAGAAATATTTTTTCCTGCGGAAAGGAGCACACTGCCATTTTTGCCAAGTGCCGAAAGAGCAGCGCCCGCAAGGTTGATGCTGTTTCCGGCCTGCACGAGAAGAACGCCATCGTCTCCCTTGACCGCAATGCCTGCCGTCGTATGCAGGACATCCTGATGGGCAAATTTCTTTGCGATGCTGTTTGCCGTGATGTTGTCCTTTGCTGAAAGAAGGACGGACGTTTCCCCGAGAATGCTGCCCACTGTTTTGATGTTGGTGTCGGATTTGAGCCGAATTCGATGGCGCCTGCATGGGCAAGGATATTCTCGCCATAGAGGGTTGCTGCATTTCTTAGCGTATCTTTCGTCTCTATGACAAGATTCTTGGCAGAGATGAGACTGCCGCCTGCGGTAAGTCTAAGACCGTTTGTATTCTTGGTGTAGAGGACGGGATAGACGGCGCGTTCTTTTCGTCCATTGACATAAACATCCCGCTCCTCGAGCCAGATCATATCCGAGGTAAGCGCAGCCATTTGTTCTTTTGAAAGGGAAATGCCGGGGGTAAGGTTCATCTTCTTGGCATAGGCAATCCCTGCATCCATCAGCGCCCGAAATGCGGCTTCATCATCGGTATAGCCTTCCAGATGACGTTTTCCGGTCTGTTTTAGGATCTGGTCGGCAAGCAGCTGCTGCTCGTAGAACCCATCGCCGATGCGTTTTGGCACCCTGTCCGGATTCCATTTCATTTGCTGATACATATAGTCCGAGGAGAGGAACTTCCTTTGATTGGTAAAGGCAGGATCGGTCTCGATGAGATAATGTGCCGTGGGCGCGGGGGACACGCGATAGAGTGAACTGACAAAGAGCCGTTCGATCTGTTTGTCTTCTGTTTTCTTGGATTCCCTGGAGGGAGCGGGTGTATTTGGAATCTGCTGCGGCCGCGCACCATTGATGGTTTCCCTGGAGGGAGCGAGTGTATTTGGAATCTGCTGCGGCTGCACACCATTGATGGTCTCCCTGGAGGGCACAAGCCCAAAGGGGGAGAGCGCATCTTGTACCTGCGCTCTTTGTGCATCCGTGATATTTTCTGTGGCAACGGACACGGCACGACCGGCCTCATAGGTCTGAATTCCGATGGGGGATGTGTTGCTCTCTGTCATCTCGGGGGTCATAAAGACTTCCTTGTCGTAGACGCGGCGCCTGCCTTTGTGTAGGCCACCTTTTTTCTTGGTATAGGTGAACTGCGTAGTACCTGTGGTGAAGACAAGCTCCTGCTGCTTTTGGGCATCTGCACGCACGGTGCCAAGCGCTTGCAGCGTGCCGCCTGCAACGATATTGCTGTCCTCATTTTCTACGTTGCCGTTTAGAAGGATGTTCCTGCCCGCGCGTATACTGCCGGGCAGACTTGAGGTAACGGTTTCTCTTGAGATCGTTGCAGTGCTTCGGATGATGGTATGGTGATGGATTGCCTGTTCTTCGAGGGCATCAATCTTTTTGTTGAGTTCGGCAAGGATGGTCTTATACTGCGCATCCCATGCCGCCTGCGCGGGATCTCCGTGTGCCGGGCGCGGGGTGCTCATGGATGGAACGCCGAACCGCTGGAAGATGGGGTCGTCGTAGGCGTAATTCGGCGCCTGTGTTCCGATAAGCTCATCGGGGATGGGTACGCCTCCTTTGTTGATCTCTTCCGGGGAGAGCTGCTTTAGGGTAATATAGGCGCCCCGTGGGATGAGATGATGTGCGCCGTAGCGGCCACCGAGGTCAGAGAATTCTGTTTCGGGAAAAACCTTTCCACATTCGTCGTGTCCATCTTCTTGGATGAGAATCTTCACGGGGTTTTCCTTGGTTTCGGTGATAACGCGTTTTGCCGAAAAGGCAGCATTCTCGTTTTTGGTCATGGGCGCTGTTATGGTGATATTTCCCTGCGCCTCAATGCGTGCGCCGCGATTCAAAAGTCCGTTTGCGGCAGAAAGCGCCATATCCTTGCCGGCGTAAAGGAGCGCACTTGCCGTGTTTTGAATGGTATCTGCCGTGAGGGAAAGCTGTGCGCGTGCTGCGATGCTGCCGGAGGGATGCGTGTCAAGAGCAGCCTTTACGGTATCTACGATACGCTGCTGTGCATCGTACGCCGCCTCTGCATCCCGTATTCCTTTGTAGGCAGATATTTCCTCCTCTGAGGTGAATTTTGTCACGTCTGTGCGGTAGACATCCTCCAAAAGCGCTGCTTTTTCCCTTAATACCGCAAGTTCTGCTGCAAGACGCGCTTCAAGAGCCGCGTCTTTTTCATTTACAATGCTTTTTGCATGCAGAAAGAGTTCACTTGCGTAAATTCTGCCTGTGGCATTGTTTTTCAAATGAGCAGCCGTGATGTCAGCACGTACATCCGCTTGCAGGAGTCCTTGATTGACGAGGTTTGCCGTAATAAGATTTAGATTGTCTCCGGTGATTTCGCCTGTTTTTGTCTGCGACAGATTTCCGTGCACGGTAAGACGAAGGGAACCATTTGATTTGATTTTCTTTTGGTTATGTACATCGCCTTTTATATTTGCTGTGAGACTTCCGCCGGCAAGAAGATTCCCAAAGGCCTCTGCTGCAGACGTGTTGTCAAGACTTCCCCCGACGGTAAGGGTCATATCTTTCCCGCTGGATAGATTTCCCATAAGCGGCATCGAACCCGCACGAATAGAGAGATTCTTTCCGCTCTGCACGGTTGTTTTGTCAATGCCCAGATGTCCCTTTGCGGCAACAGAAATATCCCCGTTTCCTGCGATGATGCTGTTTTCCGCACGAATACGGTCAGCCGTTATGGAGATGCCGTTTCCACTAAGGATATTTGCATTCGTCTGGATGATTTCTTTTGCATCCATCGTTAGTGTACCGTTTGCATTTGCTTTGCCGGAAGGAGAGATGCCGCTGCCAAATGTTCCGCTGCCGAGGATGCGGTCTGCATGGAATGCAGCGTTCCTGCTGCTGATGATCTTGCCGTCGCTTTTAAGTTCTGCGGCAGACAGGGTAATATCATTACCATAGATTCTGCCCGTAGCAGTATTTTTAAACTGTGCCGTTTTTATCTCTAGTAATTCATCTGCCTGCACGAGGCCTTGGTTGGTAAGGTTCGCCGCCTGTAGACTTAGATGTTTCCCCGCAGTGATTCCGTCTTTGCCTTGGACAAAATTTCCGGTTGCAGTAAGATGCAGCGCATGATTGGACGTAATAGTCCCCTTGTTAGAAACAGTCCCTTGAATCTTTGCTGTGAGATTTCCATCGGCATGAATGTTCCCAAAGAAATCCGCTGCAACTGTATTGTTAGGACTACGCCCAATGGTAAGGGCCATATCTTTTTTGCTGCGTACATTTCCTCCTGTCAGCGCCATCGAACCCGCACGAATGGAGAGATTCTTTCCGCTCTGCACAGTGGATTTTTCAATAGCTAGAGCGTGTTTCGATGTAACGGCAATATCCCCGTTTCCTGCAATGGTGCTGTTTTCCGCACGAATACGGTCAGCCGTTATGGAGATGCCGTTTCCACTAAGGATATTTGCATTCGTCTGGATGATTTCTTTTGCATCCATCGTTAGTGTACCGTTTGCATTTGCTTTGCCGGAAGGAGAGATGCCGCTGCCAAATGTTCCGCTGCCGAGGATGCGGTCTGCATGGAATGCAGCATTCCTGCTGCTGATGATCTTGCCGTCGTTATGGAGCACACGAGTGGAAATCGTAACATCTTGACCGCCATAAACGGTACCGCTGTTTTCGATGCGGTCGGCATGAATGGATGTTGTTTTATCTGTATAAAGGGTGCCGGAGGTCTTTAGATTGCCATTTACATCAAGGGCAGCTGCCTGTGTGCTGGTGATCTGTCCCGCAAGATTGACGCCGAGTCCCTTTTCTGTCCCGACGAGTACGATACGGTTGGTATACATGCCGCCGATGGCCGAAAGATCGAGCGCATAGGATGGCACTTTGCTGTTTGCCCTGATGGGCGAAATTTTTCCATCCGTATAACCAATGGTATTTGCGCCTGTGACAATCTTAGCGTATTCTGCCCAAAGTCCGGCATTGATTTCAATGGCACGTGCATAGAGTTCTGCGGTATCCACGCCCTTGGCATTCAGACCGTTCCCTGTGACGCGAATCTTGCCGCCTTCCACACGCAACGCTTTGAGATTTCCCGCAGCATCCATCTCTGTACGTCCGGTTGCAAGAGTTACTCTTGCCGTATTCAAAAAGCCGGCACCGTCAGCCAAAATCCCGTTCGGATTAGCGATGACGACACCGGCTTTTTCTCCCGCGATTTCTAAAAAACCACGCAGATTGGATGGGTTCGTGCTTGTAACCTCATTGACGATGAGCTTTGCCGCGCCATTCATAAGGTTTGGATTTCCCTGCACATATCCTGCGAGTTTGGTCGCAGAGAGACTGTAGCTGTTGTTCAGAATCGCGCCGCGTTCCGGCACATTAAAGAAGTTGTAGAGGTTCATGGAGACACCTCCGGCAGATGGCGTTGTGATCTGAACGAGCGGAAGACCGTTTGCCGTTTCAAGAACCTGCGGCTGGTGCTCGATGGGGGGAGAGGCATCCGGGAGGATCTCAGCGGCAAAGGTAAGTGAAGGGTGTATGGCAAAGATGCCGAGCGTCATCCAACTGGTAATCTTTCGTGCGAGGTCTTTCTTTGTCATATCTGATGTCCTCCTTGGAACAATATTCGTGCATGAAAATTATTGAAATAATCTGATGATAACATGGATCGAATATTTTTTACAAGGAGATTATTGCAATCGGATTAAAAAAGTAATTTTTTCTGAATTTATATGATTGTGCCTTTTTAAAGAAATGGAAACATTCACTGTATTCGGATGTATTTACTTTCCGAAAACGAATTCTTGATGCTCCAATCTATTTTGGAAAGATGAATTCCAATCTTCCCGCTTTTGCCGGGCGTATTTTTTTTGCTTTTTTTCGGCCACTACGCCCACAGGTGTCCAGTGGGATATTAAGAGGGAGATTTCCTCTGCTGAAAATACCCGAAATTGTCCTTTCAGAAGTGGTGACCAAAACGGCTCGAACTGTCCGCTTCCTGTTGAGGGGGTTAAGTTTTTCGGTAAGCAGTGAGGGGAGATGATGAAAACAAGGAAATCCGGTTTCTCTGTATGAGTCAATCTGTTGTCTGAGATGGCCATAAGACGGCGGGATGCAAACAGGGATTCCGGCAGCACATAAGCCTGTCAGAATCTTGTACGCGCCCACCGTGTTTTTGTGCGCCCTTTTTTGGATACCAAAGCTCGTGCGTCGTTTTGCATCCCGCCGTTCGGCAAGAACGAAAGGATCGCAAAACAATGAAAATCAAGGAAATTTATGAGAACCGCTATCAGTATTTGGAGCTTGATACGGCGGCTGCCGACCAGTTATGGATCAGCCTGTCGCTTGGAAGCAGTGTCGGTCTTAGCGATGAGGAGAAGCGGAAACAACTGCAGTCAGCCTTTGATGCACAGTTCAACAGGCCGGATTACAACAACTGGCATCGGTTGGATCGTCACAGTGGCGAGTCCAAGGCCAAGTCGGAGGACGGCATGGACGAACGGGATGCATCTGAGCCGCTCATGAGTGAAGTGATCGATGATCGTGTCTTCCGTAAGGATGAGATTATGCGTGAGCAGAAATGGGAAGACGAGGAGGTTCGGGCGAAAATCCGTGCTGCACTGAAGCCCGATTACGCCGAGATGATTATCGCCATTCATCTTGACGGCATGAGCTGCGTTGAATATGCCGCATCCATCGGGCAGAAGCCCAACACCGTGAATCACCGTCTGCAGCGTGCTGAGAAAAAACTTAGGGAAATTTTTGAAAAACGTCCCTTTTGACCCGTTCCTGTGGCTACTACTTAGAGGCACAATCCCCATCTGCTCTGATAGTGGATGGGGGGCGACCTGCCCAGCAGGGATTAACCAGTCTTCAAAGGGAGGAAACTTTATGTTCTATGTTAAGGAAAACATCAATGATACTCTGGAGGTCACGGTGGAAATCGACGACGAGAATGTCTTCTGCCATTGTCCGCGCTGCGGAGCGGAAGTGCCTGTTGATCTCAACGAGTTCTTCGGTGATGCGGAGTTTGACCTCTTTGGTACGGCGATCTGCTGCACGAAGTGCAGCCGGAAGGTACGATGCGAGAAATGATCGAGTTTAGAAACCATGAGGGCTACGCCGACCCAACGGCGTATGTCGCTCTTACCAAGGTATTCCGACAAAATCAGTTTACCTATATCTGCTCTCCCTATCGGGACAATCCGCGCGTCAACGTCATGCGGGCGCGGCAGTACTGCAAGTTTGCTGTGGGCAGGGGGCGGATACCACTCGCGCCGCATCTGTACTTTCCTCAGTTTCTGTCGGAGGTAGATGAGCGGGAGAAAGCGATGGATATGAATTTCGAGCTTCTGAGGCTGTGCGGCGAGGTCTGGGTGTTCGGCGACCGAATCACCGAGGGCATGGCAGCGGAGATTGCTCATGCCAAGAGGCTGCGGAAGAACATCCGCTATTTCACAACAAAATGCGAGGAGGTTTCGCCATGAAGGTAATAGAGACAGAATACAAGGGCTATCTTTTCCGCTCACGCTTGGAGGCGCGGTGGGCGGTGTTCTTCGATGCCTGCGGTGTTCGTTGGGAGTATGAGCCGGAGGGGTATGTGCTGAATAACGGGCAGCACTATCTGCCGGACTTTCTGCTTTACGATGTAGCGGGTAGAGTTGGCGGCGACCTCCATGTGGAGGTCAAAGGGAAGATGACCAAGGATGATGCCGCCAAAATCAACCAGTTCAGCGAAGGCAAGCACCCGCTCCTCGTTGTTCCCGGAATCCCCGACGGAGAGGATATCGGAGATATTGAATCCTACTGCCAAGAGTGGGGGCGTTACGGTTTCCCCAGCTTTGGCGGTGGACCCTATCCCTTCAACTTTCAGACCATCGACGGAGATTACTACGTTGCTCATCCCGGCATCAACAAACAGGGCAAATTTGAGCTTTTCGGCGATGACCGCAGCTATACGATGGACAGGGACGATGCCTCCACCGTACAGGCATTCAAGCTGGCACGGCAGGCAAGGTTTGAATATGGACAGACACCGAGGGTGAGGAAGGTGCGCGTATGAGAGAATTAGCATTTTGTCTTGGCAACAGCCGTGCGGCACTTGTATGGCATCCCGGAAAAATGACGATGGAGGTTCTTTGGGAAAAATTGCAGAATCCCATCCGAACCGCCGAAACCGCTGCGGAATATCACGCCATGAAGAAAAGTGAACGGGATGCCGTGAAGGACAAAGGCGGATTCTTTGCGGGAACGCTGAAAGGGACGCGACGGCGGGCGACCGAGGTCATCAGCCGCTCCATGATCACCTTGGATCATGACCGACTGAAGCCAGGTTGTTTTGACGCCTTCGCCTTCAAACATTGCGCCATCGTCTACACCACCCACAGCCATATCCCGGAAGCCCCGCGAGCGAGAATCCTTGTGCCTCTGACACGGGATGTCACACCCGATGAGTACAATGCCATTGCCCGCTATCTTGCGGACGAGATCGGCATGGATACGGTTGATCTCTGTTCCTTCAAGATGAATCAGCTGATGTATTGGCCGACCGCATCTTCCGACGGAGAGTACATCTGCCGCCGATATGAGGGCGACTGGCTCGACCCCGATGTGTTTTTGGCAGCGCATCCGAACTGGCAGGACTGCAGCTCCCTGCCGACCGCGCCGGGTGAAAAAGAAGCGGTGGAAAGAGAACGCAAAAGACAGGCTGATCCTCTGAATAAGGAGGGCATTGTAGGAGCGTTTTGCCGTGCCTATCCCATCCAAGAAGCTATGCAGACATTTCTCTCCGATGTGTATGAGCCGACTGTCGACGAGAATCGGTGGGGCTATACGAAATCGGCGAGCATCCCTGGTGTGATGATTTATGACAACAAGTTCGCCTACAGTCACCATGCCTCTGATCCTGCATACGGAAAGCTCCTTAACGCCTTCGATTTGGTGGGATCGCATCTCTTTGACGGTGACTTTGCTAAGATGGCTGAATTTGCAGCCAAGGATGAAAAGGTACGCCAGCTCGCTTTGCAGGAGCGTCAGGAGAGAGCCGCTGCGGAATTTGCCGAGGACGATTGGAAAGCAAAACTGGTGCGGCAGAAAAAGTCCACACAGCTTGAGAACTCCCTTTACAACATCAAGCTCATCATGCAAAACGATCCTTACATGAAAAACATTGTCTTTAATCAGCTGGCAGACGGCATGGAGATCAAGGGCGAAGTGCCGTGGTCACATCCAGGCAAGTTCTGGCGCGATGCGGATGATGCCCAGCTCATCTGTTATGTGGATGACAACTACGGCACGTTCTCGGCGCGAAACTATGACATCGCCGTAGCGAAAGCTGTGGATGACCGCAGTTATCACCCGATACGGGAGTATTTTGCGGCACTGCCTCCGTGGGACGGTGTGGCGAGAGTGGACATGCTTCTCATCGACTACTTGGGCGCAGCGGATAACGCATATACCCGTGCCGTCAGTCGAAAGGTGCTGTGTGCCGCCTATCGGCGCATCAAAGAGCCGGGCATCAAGTTTGACTATATGCCCGTTCTGAACGGCGCACAGGGCATCGGAAAATCCACATTCATTGCCAACCTTGGCATGGATTGGTTCTCCGACAGTCTGACCTTATCGGATATGAACGACAAGACCGCCGCCGAAAAGCTGCAGGGCTACTGGATTCTCGAAATTGGTGAGCTTGCCGGAATGAAGAAAGCCGACCTCGACAAAGTAAAGGCTTTTGTTTCCAGAGTAGATGACAAGTATCGGGCAAGTTTCGGCAGGCGGGTAACCTCCCATCCGCGTCAGTGTGTATTCTTCGGCACGACCAACAGCGAGAACGGGTATCTGCGGGACATCACAGGAAACCGCCGCTACTGGAACATCAAACTGAGCGGCAGCAGCAAATATAGGCCCTGGCAGATGACCTCGGAGCTTGTGCAGCAAATCTGGGCGGAGGTGATGATTCTCGCCGATGCCGGAGAAAAGCTGTATCTGCCCCCGGACTTGGAGGAATATGCCAAAGAGGAGCAACGGGAAGCGATGGAGCACGATGAGCGTGAAGGCTTGGTGCGTCTCTATCTCGATACGCTGCTTCCCGCCAACTGGGACCAGATGGATCTCTATCAGCGGCGGGAGTTCTTGCGGGGCGATGATACATCTCCCGTGGGGACAGATGTGCGCGTACTTGTCAGCAACATGGAGATTTGGTGTGAGTGCTTCAGCAGGAAAAAAGAGGATTTGCGTTCCATGGACAGCTATGCGATAGCAGCCATCATGTCCAGACTTCCTGAATGGGAAAAGCAGCCCACACCCCAACGTATCGCAATTTACGGGCTGCAGAGAATCTATCGCCGCTTGTAACTTGTACGGAAGTTGTAACTTGCAGCAAAGCCCGTACCATAAGGCTTTGTTACAAGTTACAAGATTTATATATGTAAATAGAAACATAATAATTCCGTACATGAAAAACGCGAATACGCGCATATATGCGTATATAGGGATTTTTCTGTAGCCTTGTAACAAGAAACAACGTAAATCCGTTGATATGACTGGATTTAGAGGTGATACAACCTCATGTTACAGGAGGAAAAGTTGTACGAACGGACGATTGAGCAGAAACTTGCAGCAAGAGTCAAAGCGATGGGCGGCATCGCTCCGAAGTTCACCTCGCCGGGATTTGATGGAATGCCC
>CALIBA010000277.1 GCA_938045435.1 uncultured Selenomonas sp. | reverse complement strand
GAGCTGCGCATCGAGGAAGTGCGCTCCGATCTGACGGGTACAGACAAGGCACGTGAAATTCGACTGCTCCAGTCACGCGGCGCCATCGTTGCCATGGTTGGTGATCCTGCGACGGATCAAGCCGCGATGAGCACGGCAGACATCAGCATTGGATGCCCATCCTCGCTCAAAAAAGAGCCACAGACTGCTCCGGAAGAAGCCCCGAGTGACCCGCTCCGTGCAGAGCTCCTGCGCGGTCCATATGTCGAGAACGAGGATGCGGCAGCACCGCCCCCGGCCCCCTCTCTCATTGCTCCCGAAGACGCCGCTTACTTCGAAGAACAAACACGGAAAAACCAAGGACATCCAACAAACTTTACACCGGATATCGAACTTGACAAAACGGGAATCCTCTCGCTCGTCACCCTCTGGGACAGCAGCAATGCAGCACGCGCCTGCGCTGTGCAGAACGGATGGCTGACTGCGCTGTTTATACTGCTGCTTGCACCTGCTGCGGCAGGCGCATACACCTACTTTGGTCTGGAGCCTCTCTCTTACATATTTGTTGCCGCGGCTCTTGGCATCTTCTTCGTACTCCTGCTCCTTAATACACTAAGAGCGTAGATTTTATTAACAACTATTCGTTGATAGTTAGGAATATTCTTCTAACTTGTATTTCATCTTTACCTATGATATAATTCACGCGGTTGGAGGCTTTCGTCGCAATATATAGGATGGAAGTCTCTGGTATTATATTGTGGGTTTTATTTTTTAGGAGGGGTTTGGAAATGGAAGAAGTGCTGCTGTCGCGATGGCAGTTTGCAATCACGACCATCTATCACTTTCTCTTCGTCCCGCTCACGCTCGGCATGGCGATCTTCGTCGCACTGCTTGAAACGTGCTATGTGCGGACGAAGCGACCGGAGTGGAAGAAGACCTGTCGAAAGCTGCTGAATTTCTTCGGCACACTCTTTCTCATCAATTTTGCAATGGGTGTTGCCACAGGTCTTGTCCAAGAGTTCCAATTCGGCATGAATTGGTCGGAGTATGCTCGTTTCATGGGAGATATTTTTGGTGCCCCCCTTGCTCTTGAGGCGCTTACGGCATTCTTCCTGGAGTCAACTTTCCTCGGCATCTGGATCTTCGGCTGGGACAAACTGCCGGAGAAAGTCCACTGTGCCTGTATTTGGCTGGTCGCACTCGGCAGCAATTTATCTGCGTTCTGGATTCTCGTCGCGAACTCCTTTATGCAGCATCCCGTGGGCTATACGATTTCGGGCGGACGTGCAGAGATGGCAAGCTTTACCGAACTTATCACGAACCCCTATATCCTGGGAGAGCAGTCGCATACCCTGTTCGCCGGAATCACAACGGCGGGCTTTGTCATCATTGCCGTTTCTGCATGGAAGCTGATCCATGATGAACAGTCACGCCATGCGTTTACACAGGCGATTCGCGCAGGTGCACTCTACACGATTGTCGGTGTCCTTGGCGTGATTGCCAGCGGTCATTTCCATACACAGTACCTTGCTGAGGCAAGCCCGATGAAACTTGCCGCGATGGAGGCTCTGTGGGAGACCGAAGATCCCGCACCGTTTGCCGTCCTCGCCTACCCAAATATGGAAGCCGGACGCAACGATTTTGAAATCACCGTTCCCTATCTTTTTTCATTTATGGTACATGACCGCCCCTCCGGAGAGGTACGCGGCATCAACGATCTGCAGGCGGAGGCTGCCGCAAAGTATGGCGCGGGAGATTATCGTCCGCACGTAACGATGCTGTTCTACTCTTTCCGTGCCATGGTGGGCGCCGGGTTCTTCATGATGCTCGTCGCATTCCTGGTACTCTATCTGACGAAAAAGGATCGTCTCATGTCGGCACGCATCCTGCTGCGTGCATTGCCATGGCTGATTGTCATACCGTTTATTGCAAACTCTGCGGGCTGGATTGTTGCAGAGATGGGGCGTCAGCCTTGGCTGGTCATGGGGCTGCAAAAGACCGCAGAAGGCGTTTCCCCGAATCTCACGCCGGTCGAGATCTGGTTTACGATGCTCGGGTTCACGGTACTCTATCTGCTGCTCATCGTCACAGCAATTTACATTGCCTTCCGTTTTATCCGCCGCACACAGATCACCCCTGCGCTTGAAGGAGGGAGTCAGTAATGGATTACAATGTTCTCTGGTTTGTGCTGATCGTCGTTCTCTTTACAGGATTTTTCTTCCTGGAGGGGTTTGATTATGGTGTCGGTATGCTCCTCCAGTTCCTCTCAAATGATGAGAAGGATCGCAGTCAGCTGATCCGCACCATTGGCCCTGTCTGGGACGGCAACGAAGTCTGGATGATTACGGCGGGTGGCGCAATGTTCGCTGCCTTTCCACATGTCTATGCAACGCTGTTCAGCACTTTCTACATCGCGCTGTTCCTCATGCTTGTTGCGCTCATTCTGCGCGCTGTTGCATTTGAATTCCGCCATCAGCGCACAGATGAAAAGTGGCAGCGCACTTGGTCAAATGTCATCACCTTTGGCAGTGTGATTCCTGCATTCCTCTGGGGCGTCGTTGTCACGAATCTGATTGCAGGGCTTCCCATCGGTGCTAACATGGTCTACCAAGGCAGTTTTGCCGATCTTCTGACCCCCTACACTGTGGTCGGCGGCGCAGCTTTCCTATGCGTTTTTGCCTTCCATGGAGCATCTTTTCTCACACTGCGTCTCACAGATCCCTATCTCCTCTCACGTGCGCGGATATTCGGACTGAAGTTCGGTGCTGCCGCAGCCCTTCTCTATGTGACCTGCATGATCCTCACCTATGTTGAAACAGATCTCTATGCAAGTCCTGTCGCAGCTGGTGCACTCGTCATCTCAGCCGTGCTTTTTGTCGGCGGGCTTGCTGCAATGTATCAGCGTGCACACAAAGGCGCGTTCATTCTCGGTGGGCTTGCCATCGTAGGCACAACAGTCGGATTCTTCGCAGGGCTATTTCCGCGTCTCATGGTATCAAGCCTCAATCCCGGTTGGAGCTTGACGATCCGAAATGCCGCATCTACAGAGTATACGCTCTCCATTATGACGATTGCGGCTGCTCTCCTTGTCCCCGTCGTTCTCGCTTACCAGATCTGGACATATTATATTTTCCGCAAACGCATTTCCCCGGATGATACGGGACATCATGCGTATTGATGAGCCGTGATGAAAAAACGCATTCTCCTGCATACACTTCAAATACAAAGACATATGGTTTTCATGCGTGCGGCGATTGAGTTGCTGCACGGCATACTCATCATCATCGCCGCATGGAAAACCGCCTCCATTGTGGATATTGTATTCATGCATGGAGGTGGGCTGCGCGAAACAGCATCAGAGCTTCTGATGCTGTTTTTATGCACCCTGTCTATGGCGCTCCTGCGCCTTCCCAAAGGACGCATCGAACGGCAGCTCTCTCATATCGCACGCCTTTCCTGCCGAAAGGCACTGCATGCGTCTCTGCTCACCGCAAAGCAGCGGGCAGCTGGCACGCTGACCCTTGCATTAGAACGTGTTGATGCGCTTGACCAGTATTTTCATACCGTATTGCCAACAATGATTGCAGGCATTGTACTCATCCCGCTGATCCTTGTGGTCTCTGCTGTGGTTGATCCGCTTTCAGCGCTGCTCTTTCTCGCAACACTGCCAATAGCGCCGTTCCTGCTCTACCTCATCGGACGGGCAACACGGCGCGCCAGCGAGCGCCAGTGGGACAAGATGGGTGCTTTGACAGAGGGATTCGGTGAATTGGTGCGCGCCGCAATGACGCTGAAGATCTTTCGGCGCACAGGGGATGCGGGCGCACATTTGCGGTGTATGAGCCGCTCCTTTGCTGAAGCTTCGATGTCTGTACTGCGTCTGGCCTTTGTTTCATCATTTGCCCTAGAACTTATCACAACGCTTTCTATTGCACTGATTGCAGTTTCCATCGGTCTTCGTCTCCTGGACGGGCTGCTTGACTTTAGAGCAGCATTCTTTGTCCTCATTCTCGCGCCACAGTTCTATCAACCGCTGCGCGAGGGCGGTATCGCATTTCACGCTGCCATGGAGGCAAAAACTGCAGAGGAGGCACTCCTGCCCTATCTTGACATTCCAACACCGTCATATGGGGCGCGCGACCGCATTCTAACACCGCCTGAGGTGCGTACAGAACATTTATCCTACCGCTACCCTCTCACGAAAGAATTCGTCTTGACAGATCTTTCACTGAAATTTCCCGCAGGAAAATCGACCGTACTGACCGGAGCGAGCGGCAGCGGAAAATCCACACTGCTCCTCCTGCTCGCGGGCCAGCTCTCTCCAGCAGAGGGCGTGATTCACCTAGCAGATGGTGCAGGCGCAGGAAACGCATTCGATCTTGCTCGTCTTTCGGAAGAGACACGCCAAGCTCTTATCAGCTATGTACCGCAGGAACCACATATATTCGGCGCGACACTGAGAGATAATATCAGCCTATGGCAGACAGAGGCTGCAGAACGCGACATCGTCCAAGCGCTTGAATTGTCTGCACTCGGTGACTTTCTGCGCACTCTGCCGAGCGGTCTTGATACGCTGCTCGGGGCGGGCGGACACCCTCTTTCTGCGGGAGAGCGACACCGCCTGGGACTTGCCCGCGCATTCTTTCAAGCGCGCCCCATTGTCCTGTTGGATGAAGTCACAGCAGGGCTTGATGGTGAAACAGAATCACACGTACTGGAAGGGCTGCGCACATTCGCCCACCGCCGAACACTGATTCTAACATCACATCGCCCGGCAGTCAGCGCATGGGCCGACCATGTCATTGCACTAGGAGGTGACCTATGAGATCACAGCAGGTACTCTGTCGTCTCCTCACCCTTGCAGCACCAAGCAAGGCAGCTCCTGCACTGCTCGCCGGAATCCTCGCTGTTGCTTCCGGTATTGCACTCATTGGCGCAGCCGCGTGGATCATTGCAAGTGCCGCATTACAGCCGCCACTCTCAGCGCTCACTCTTGGCGTCACAGGCGTTCGCGCATGCGGCATTGGGCGGGCCGTCTTTCGTTACCTCGATCGGCTCCTGTCTCATCGCCTCGCCTTTTCCTGCTATGAGGAGCTGCAGCAGGCAACCTACCAACGTGCGGTTCAGGAGATCCCGCTGCGTGCAGGAAATATCCATGAGGGCGCCTTCCTGCACGATCTCCTCACAGGCTGCGATACACTACGCGACTTCTATTTACGCACTGCACCGCAGCCACTCATCGCAGGACTGCTCACAGCCTTTACCTGTGCAGCACTATTGACGCTGAGCCCTTTGGGCGCATGTGTTGTCGCACTCCTTTATGTTCTCCATCTCACATTGCCCCCTCTACTCCTGCAAGAGCAGGAGCTGCGCACAGAAAGCGCCGCATACCGCGAATCTCTGCTGGATCTCACAGAGGGGCGTACAGAACTTCATGCTGCAGGAACCATCTCCCAAGCAAAACATATCCTATCGGCCTCAGCCGAGGCATTCCAATACGAGCAGGGATGCCGTCACAGCCGACGTGACCGGTTCTTTACACTCCTTGATCTGCTGCGCATCACAGGATGGGTACTGCTCATCCTGCTTTTGATTCCCCATGTCATGCACGGTGCACTGACCGGCGTTCAGTATGCTGTCTGGGTGCTCGTATTAGAGGCAGTCCTTTCCGAATATCGCCCGCTGCCCACAGCACTTCTTGGCTTAACAGAGGCACTGCGAGCCGGCCGCCATATCATGATAGAGCACCCGCCTGTCATAACAGAGGGTACTGCCGCGCAGAGCATCTGTGCCGATGAGGTTCCCCTTATACAGGCAGACCATATCTCATTCGGCTATCAAAAGGACATTCCCATCCTGCACAATCTCTCGCTTTGCATCCACCGAGGAGAACATACTGCCATCATCGGAGAGAGCGGTGCCGGCAAAACCACATTGGCAAGTCTTCTCCTGCGGCTGTGGGAGGTTGATGACGGTATTCTGCGCTATTGCGGGAACACTCATACTGCATATTCCCCCACAGATACGCGCGCCCTCTTTGGCGCATCCCTGCAAGGCAGCTATCTCTTCAGCGCATCCGTGCGTGAGAATTTCCTCCGCCTCCATGGCACCATCTCTGAGGCAGAGATATGGGAGGCTCTTGACACAGCGCAGCTTGCCGATGTCATCAAGGCACTGCCTGCGGAGCTGGATGAGCCGCTTGGTGCAAATGCCTCTCACCTCTCAGGCGGGCAGCGCAGCCGCCTCCTTACAGCCCTTGCACTCGCATCCAATGCCCCGATCCTGCTCCTCGACGAACCAACAGCAGGACTGGACGCTGTACGCGCTGCACGGCTGATTGAATGTATCCTTGCAGCACTGGATGCAAAAGGGCGCACACTGATCGTTATCACGCACGATCTCCCGCTGCTCAGCCAGATGAAACAGGTGATAGAATTATGACACATGAAACATTTCATAAACTCGTCCATATTGTCCTGCACCATCTTAAAGAGGCGGCACCTCCCCACGACCTCTTTGCAGGCGGCAAAGACGACTGGCATGCACGTGCACGTCTCGCACACTTTCTCGCACAGCTCCCCGCCCACCGCGCAGAATCCCTCGAACTCTTTCAAAGCGTCATAGAGGCCCAGCCCAACGAAGAATATGCACAGGATGTGGAGGAAAAAGTCTATGCTCTGCAAGCGCTCAGTGCACTTGAAAGAGAACGCGAAGATACACAAGAAACAGCACTTGAGCATATCAACATGGCGATTGAATGTGCCGAATCGACAGATTTCCTATATAAATATATCCTCCGCGGCGAACTCTGGGCAGACCGCTGGAACCTCATGCACAAGATGCATATGACAAAAGAAGCAGAAGCAGAAGTAAACGAGCGCATTGATGCCTTCGCAGGACTGGAGGATGCTGTGCCACACAACAGCTATCTCTACTACGGATACCGTTTCAAAGCACATCTCGCCGCCGCGCGCGGCATCCCTCTCATCGCAAAGGACTATATGCACATGGCGCTGCACGCAATGGAAATTCCTCCCGCATACAAGCAGCCGCTCGCAGATGCCTTTGCGGCAACACATGAAAATGCCGCATGGATCCTGCGTGAAGTTGACCGTGCCACCCCGAATCCCGCACAGCTGCATTGGGATATATGAGGCTCTACAGCAAATGTCACGGCATATCCACATTACGCAAACGCATTGCTGCGCAAGCGGTCATGTGCTTGCTCCACTAGGGTTTGCTACGGAGCACCGCTCGTCAAGGTATTAATTTGCGTTTTTCAATTCGGTTACGAATACCGGGGCTATCCCCGTATCGAATGATAGATAAAGGAGAATATCGAATGAAACTGAAGAAACTCATCGCTGCGGCAATGGTCGGCTCGCTGACCCTTACCGCACCCATCATCGTCCCGAACGCCGTGCAGAGCACGCTCGGTGCACAGGCCGAGGCGGCAAAGGGCGGCGCGCGCATCGCGCCGAAGGCGGCACCTGCACCGAAGGCAGCGCCGAGCACCCAGAGCGGCAGCCAGAGCAAATCCGTCTCCGGCAACGGCGAGGGCTACGCTCCCTCCAAGAGCGCAAATCAGCTCGACAAGAACGCGCCCGCGACCGGTGCAAAGGCGAATACACCGAATGCTGCA
>CALIBA010000276.1 GCA_938045435.1 uncultured Selenomonas sp. | reverse complement strand
CCGGCCCGCAGCTGGTGGTGCCGGTGATGAACGCCCGCTATGCGCTCAACGCCGCGCACTCTGCCCAAAAGACGATTGCTGCTGAGACTTCACAATCTGCACAGAATTTATTTCTCTTTGAAGTACGTCCGCTCTTTTTAGATCTTTGCTATCAACTGGATTTGGAATATCACGTTCTGCATCATCCTGCAAAGCGGGCAGAGCATTTAGAACAAGTGCTTTCGGCATTTGAGCAGGCACGAAAAAGACCGCGTCGGACAGATTTTAAGTACCGTGTCTCTATCATCGTTCCTGCATATAACAAAGAGGAGTTCTCTCGCTGTGCCATAGAGAGTCTGTTTCGTCATACCGATTTTTCGCATGGAGATATAGAACTCATCACCATCAATGATGGATCGACCGATGGAACAGAGGCTTTTTTTAACAGCCTCCCCCATGAGAAGAAAATCAATCTGAAATATAATGTATACAATCATCTTGGGTGGGGCATTGCACGGCACATTGTCGAAGGGCAGTATGTTGTATATTTTTCGAATGATGCTGTGGCAACACCGCGTTGGCTTGAAAATCTGCTGACCATTCATGAAACCCTCCCCAATGTATTTTGGACAGTACCAACCTGCAATGCAGATGGGATTTCCAATGAACAAGGAACCCCCGTTGATTACGAAAATACCTTTGCCGATATGGGGAAGATGGAAGCCTTTGCGGAGAGCAATAACAAATCAGATCCTTTGCGTTGGGAGCAGCGTGCGGTATTAATGCCATTTGTGAGTGTTGTGCCAAATCTCTTTGATGTGTCGGAAATTCGAGCGGATTATGCTTATACCATGTGTGACTTTGAGGATGATGATTTCTCGGCCATGCTTCGGCGCACAGGTTTTCAGCAAATCCTTGCAAAGGATACCTTTATCCACCATTTTGGCGGTGTTACACTCAAAGAGGTTCGTAGTTTGCCAAAGAACAGAAGCAGTATCGCACATATGAGGCCAGTGTTCTGCGATAAGTGGCATGTGGATCCGTGGCAGTCCAGAGGACACGTCGAGTGGATTGATGCCTTTTTGGATCGGCATAATGTCGAATCTCCAGTTCGTGCGCTTGTAATTGAACCCTTATTTGGAGAGGGGCTGCTGCGCATTCGTAACTACTTTCACCAAAAGCAGAAAAAAGTTGTTATTGACGCCATTGTCACGGACGAACGGTATTTGCCGGACAGTCAATATTTAGCGGATGCCGTTCGCTATTTGCCCACACTGGATCATTTTGCAGAGCAGGTGCAGGAAGATTATGATATAATTTTGATAGGTGCGTATCTCAACCGTCTTCCTATCACCAAGATCCTCCCCTTTTTTCAGGCATGCCATGAGCGGCTGCGCTCCCATGGGGGGATTCATTGCCGCATCCTCAACCGACATAGTTTTGGCCATATTATACAGATGCTGTCATCGAGCGCTGCATCTTTGCTTACTTATGAAGAACCTGTGCCGCTTGATGGGGAACGTATCTTTTCGATCAATGAGTTGATCGAGGCCTTGCGTACACATTTACCGCAGATAGATCTGCAGGTATATGGCTATCAGACCCGTTATTTTCAACAGAGGGATTCATTTGCAGCATTGATGGAAGAACTCCTTGACTGTACGGAACAAGAGAAAATAGATCTCCATCATTCCCTCTCGGCAGATATAGTTGTATTGTATCTTTCATAAAGTATTTTTATTTATCTATGCAGTCAAAGGGGTGTATATCTGTGAAAACAATGGTTGAACAAGAACATGTATTTGTTGTAGATACGACAGATCGAGAGCATCTTTCCTATGGGGATGCTCTCGATTTATATGCGAATAGAGAAAAAAGTATGGACATTACCTCTACACCCAATGATCCTCTTGTATCAATCTATTTTCAGGCATACAATCATTTGGAGGAGTATACGAAACCTGCCATTGAAGCAATTTTTAAGTATACACAGGATATTGATTATGAACTCATTCTCGTCGATAATGGATCGACAGATGGAACATTTGAATATTTTAAGAGTTTAGCGTATCCGAATAAGCGGATCTATCGAATTACCAAAAACATAGGTGCTTTTTATGGATATATGGGGGCTAAGGAAGCCACGCGCGGAAGATTCATTCGTGGGAAATATTTTGTCAGTGTACCCAACGATGTTTTGGTCACAGAAAATTGGCTGAAAAACATGCTGCGCTGTGCCGAATCGGACGAGCGCATTGGATTCCTGGTGCCCATGTCAGACCGTGTGTCCAATATGCAGGATGTTGACTTAGGCTATACAGATTTTGCTGATATGCAGAGAAAAGCAGCGGTATTTAACCAATCAGATCCATTAAAATGGTATGATCGTCTGCGGCTGATTCCAACGGTTTGTATGATTCGGACATCGCTGCGTGAGTTTTATGAAGCCGATTATGGATTTGTTTACAATTTTGCTGATGATGATCTTTCATTTGCCTATCGAAGGTTAGGATACCGATTGATTCTTTGCGGCGATGTATTTGTGCACCATGAAGGCAGCACTGTTGTTGGGGCAGACAGAAATAAATTTATTGAGGATCTGGAAAAAGGGCGTGAAGTATTCCGTCGTAAATATCGTGGAATCGATGCATGGGACGATGTGCTCAATTTTGAACGGCCGATGTTGGGTGCTATGTTTGACACGGTAGAGCAAAGAACTTCTCCGATACATGTACTTGGAGTCGATGTCCGCTGCGGTTCCCCACTTTTTGAGATTAAAAATCTATTGCGCAGACATGGTCTGCTGGATGTCCATCTTGCAGCCTATACAACAGATGCAAAGTATTGGCAGGATTTATCCTTTGTTTGCGATGGAGATGTATACTGCGGGGATATTGATCGGCTGCATAAGAAGCTGGGCGATGCGATGTATGACTATATTATCATAGGGGAATATCCGGATACTTATGATGATGCAAATATGTTGATTCAAGATGCGGCAGCGCATTTAAGAGAGGGAGGACTGCTTGCATTTAAGTCACGAGATTATATCATAGGAGATGATTTACAGGAAATTGCTGATATATTGGGCAGCGAAATGAGACCCATACAGAAAGGTGTTTCTCATTTATTATCCTTGTTAGAGAACTGCCCCTATAAACTTCATGTGGCTCGGTATGTTAGCGAAGATCAGATCTCGCTTCGAGAGACGTTCTTCACACAGTTAGAGAAAATCGAAGCATATCATCAAGATGAATGCATCAGAGCGTTATATTCAAGGGAACGTTTCGATACATTGATCATGCAGTATGTTGTTGTATTGAGGAAATCATGATGCGAGCAAACGACTGTGAGGAGCGTCTTGAAAACTTTTTTCATGCCTTGCACACCATTCCAGTGACAAAGGGGTTCTCAGATTTTCAGGGACGAGATATTTTTCTCTATGGTGCGGGCAATCTTGGGAAAAAGCTCTATGATTGCCTGCTTCAAAACGAGATTCAGCCGATCGGTTTTATTGACCGAGATGTGGGAAAACGCAATTTGCCGGTTCCCGTATATGCCGCAGATGACATGGTATTGGAACCGTATCATCAAAGTGCTGTAGTGATCCTCGCGGGGCTTTTTGGTCGTACACAGGACAATGCCATTCGGCATATGCTGAAGGAGTATGGATTCGTTCATGTCTATGCACTGCATGAGATCAATTGGCAGGTACTTGAAAGTCGTGCGTTTTTGGCGCATATGTTCATCGGCAGCTATGACCCCGTGCATCTTATCCGAGACGAGGAGAAAATACGAGCCGCTTATGCGTTTTTTTCCTCAGAGGAAGAGCGCAATTTTCTTCTTACATGTTTGACGGCCTATCATGCACATGATGTAACGATGTTTCCCATGCCGCTTCCGCTAGAAGAACAATATTTAGCAGCAGATATTCCAAATGAACAGGCGGACTATCGCCGCTTTATTGACTGCGGTGCTTATGATGGAGACACTTTGCGCAGTTTGCTGTACCATGGAAAGCAGATCGAAGCTTATGCTGCTTTTGAGCCGCAGGAAGATCTCTGCGCACGCATTCACGCAGACCTTCAGAAACATCCATCCATCCGTACGGCGCACATCCTGCCGCTTGGTGTATCAGATCGCTACGAAAAACTGCATTTTACTGCCGTTACCGATGGACGCTCTGCAGCAAAGGCCGATGCAGCCGGCACGGATGTCCTGCCTTGCGTGCCGATTGATGCAGTGCTGCACGGCTTTGCGCCGACGTTCATTAAAATGGATATAGAAGGCATGGAGCCGAAGGCACTTCAAGGTGCGGCTGAAACCATCCGTACGCATCGGCCTCAGCTGGCGATCTGCGTTTATCATGATATTTCTCATCTCTTTGAAATTCCGCAACAAATTAAGGAACTCTATGCAGGATATCGGCTATATATCCGGAACTATCAGTATATGGGATTGGAAACGGTTGTGTATGCGTTTCCATAAATGAACAGGCGGAAGGAGCCGCCGTTAGGAGAGCAATATGGCAGAGATTAAACCGAACTACGACACAAAAAGAAAAAAGCTATCGGAAATTATTCCTCTTGCACATCCATTTACCGTCTATATCGAACAGACAAAGTATTGTAATTTCAAATGTTTTTACTGTATACACTCTACGAGAGATGAGGTAGATGGTGAATTTCGTGCACTTGGGCACCGTATGCAGCATATGGATTTCGAGTTTTACAAGAAAATCATCAAAGAGCTGCAGGAGTTTCCGCGCGGCGGAATCAAGCGCATCGTATTCTCAGGACTTGGAGAGCCGCTGATGAATCCACGCTTGCCGGAGCTTGTCCGCATGGCGGTCGATGCCAAAATTGCGGATCGTGTGGAGATCATCACGAATGGACTCCTGCTTACCCCTGAAAAAAGCAGCGCACTTGTTGCTGCCGGCATCACAAATATCAATATTTCTGTACAGGGGTTGGATTCAGAAGGGTATCAAGAAACGTGCGGCATTCCCATTGATTTCGATGCCTATTTGGAGAACTTGAAGTATCTCTATGAGCATAAGGGCGCCGTACAAATCTATATCAAAGCGATTGACGCAACGCTCAAGACAAAGGAGAATGAGGAGAAGTTTTTTCAGATTTTTGGACCCTATGCCGACCGTATCTATATTGAGCATTTGATTGTGATGCAACAGCAGATGGATGGGCTGCGTGAGATCGTCGATGGCACCAAAAACTTTTACGGGGAAGAACTGGATGTGAACCGTAAGGTCTGTGCACAGTCATTTTATTTCATGCAGATTGGCTGTGAAGGGGATATTTTTCCGTGTCCTGTACCAGGACTTGGTAAAGGGCTCTCCATGGGAAATGCAAAAAAAAATACATTGCTTGAGATCTGGAACGGAAGCAGGCGCAGGGCATTTCTTCGCAAGATGCTGAGAAAAGAAAAAGATGATATTCCGGAATGCAAGACCTGTACCTGCTTTAATGCAATCAACAATCCGATGGAACAACTGGATGATGATGCAGAGCGTTTACTGCCGCTCTTTGAAGAGAAATAAGGATGGGGAAATAGATCAAATGGCATCAGAGATTAAGCCGATTTATGGAACGCAGCGCGTTCAGCTTGCACACGTCTTACCCCTTGATACACCATACAGTGCATTCGTCTTTCCAACGACGTTCTGTAATTTTAAGTGTGCCTATTGCGGGCATTCGCTCGGGCTTGCTACAATGAAGAAAAAATATGATTTCTCTCCTGAGCATATGACCATGGATACTTATGAAAAGACGATAGAACAACTTGCAGAGTTTCCACAGAAGCTAAAAATGCTTTCGCTCACAGGACAGGGGGAGCCGCTGCTCAATCCTCATATTGCCGATATGGTGCGGCTTGCCAAGGAAAAGGGGGTTGCCGAACGTGTGGAGATCATATCGAATGCCTCAAAACTCACGCCGTCGATGGCCGATGCCTTGATTGATGCGGGACTCGATACACTTCGTATATCTCTGCAGGGACTTTCCTCTAAGAAGTATGAGGAAATATGTCAGGCAAAAGTTGATTTTGATGTGTTTGTAGACAATGTTCGTTACTTTTATGCACATAAAAAGACAACAAACCTATTCCTAAAGGTTATGGACGTTGCACTGGATGAAGGTGAGGATGAAAAGTTCTATCAGTTGTTCGGCGACTGCACAGATCGTATGTATATAGAGCATATGCTGCCGGCCTATGACGGCGTCGAAATGACAAAGGATATGAAAATCGAAAGCGATCGCTATGGGGTTAAGACCGATCGTATTTACCAAGTGTGCCCGCTTGCTTTTTATATGCTGGGGGTCTTTCCCAATGGGGATGTAGAGCCATGTGATACGATCTATAAGCCCATTGTGCTGGGAAATGTGCATGAGGGGAGAATCCTTGATATGTGGAACAGTCCCCAAATACATGATTTCTGGCGCATGCAGCTCGAAGGACGCCGTAGTGAGAACAAACGGTGCGCAAATTGTTGTGCACCCAATGATGTGGCACATCCTGAGGATCATTTAGACGACTATGCCGAGGAAATCTTGGCGCGTCTTAAAGGCGGCACGCGATGAAAGCGCAGCGGATCGACGGACAGACCCCTGGCGGGAAACGCATGCGTCTCGCCGACGCGCTGCCGCTTGATACACCGTTTTCTGTACAGATTTTTCCTGTGTATGGATGTAATCTTGCGTGCGCATACTGTATCCACTCTGTTCCTCCTGCTGAGCGGGGGTTCGTTGCCGGAAAAGTCATGTTGGACGATGCTCTTTACAAAAAATGTATTGATGGTCTGACAGAGTTCCCCCGTCCGCTGAAGATGCTGCGTTTTGCAGGCACCGGTGAACCGCTGCTGCACCCGCATATTACCGATATGGTGGCCTATGCACGGGAAAAAGAAGTCGCTGAAACCATAGATATTGTGACGAATGGATTGGCGCTCAGCCATGCTATGATACAAGATCTTGTCACTGCAAAGCTGGGACGTATACGTATCTCCATCCAAGGACTCAATGATGCGGCGTATGCCTACACAAAACGTAGCGGTGTCTTTGCCGAGCTCGTGGATCATATTCGATACTTCTACGAACACCGCGGAGATACGCAGATTTATGTGAAGATCATCGACTGTGCACTTGGACCTGGTGAGGAGGAGCGCTTCTTAGAGATTTTCGGTGATATTTCCGATTTTATCGCTATTGAGCATTTGATCCCGGCTGTTTCACAGATTGATTATGACAAACTCTCAGGAGGCGCTTCGGAAATGACGCAAAATGGGGCGCAGGTTAGCGCCGCACGGGTTTGTCCGCAGCCATTCTATATGATGCAGCTCAATCCAGACGGCATGGTCGTTCCATGCTGCTCTATGGAAACACCATATATACTGGGAGATTTGGCGAAGGAAAGCATGCGTGAGATATGGCAGGGGAAGAAATCAGAGACTTTTCGGAGGGCGCAGCTTCTGTTTAAAAAAGAAGCATATCCAGTCTGCGCAAAATGCAGACAGTATCAATATGCAATGTTTGCAGAGGATGTCCTAGATGGGGATGCCGAAGCGATTTTAGAGCGCGGCGTCGTACGATAGGGGAAGATGATATGGGAGCTAGAAGGATCGATGGGCAGGCAGTCAATGGGAGACGCAGGAGATTGGCAGAGGTTATACCTCTTGATACACCATATGCGATTGCGATGTTTCCTATTTATGCCTGTAATTTCAAATGCAGTTATTGTATTCATCCCTATGTGACGACCATCGAAAAGCAAATTCAGGCCGAATATCCAGATGTTAAGAATGTCATTAATATTCTGGATCTGATTCATCCGGTGGGGGAGAGACAGCAGATTGCATAACGAAAACAAAGATTACTTTGCTCATTTGCGCGAGACTGACTATGTGCTGTGGGGGACAGGCCGCATCGCACAGGCGTTTTATCAAAAATACTGCGTGGAACGCAAGCAACTACAAGAGCCTCTTTATTGGTGTGATAATGTCGCGGCTACGCAGGGCAGAAAAATCGGACGGGACGGGACAATCGTCTCTGCACAAGAAGTATTTTCTCTCAGTGCACGTTATTATCTTGAGGGAAAGCCGCTTGCCATCATTATCGGAGCGACCGGCATAAACTTGCTGCAAATTATATCACAGCTTGAAGAGCAGGCGGTCAAAGCCGAGATTTGTTCGGCAGTACAGCTGGATGCGGTGCGTTACTTTAAGGAGCATGAGGCAGAGACGGCTGAGATTACTGCGATGTTTGCTGATGAGAAGTCACGTTTTTTATATCACCGTTTGGTCGAGAATATGCAGCTTGGCCGTCCTGTTGATTTTTCTCTTGTACAGACGAATCAATATTTTGCCAACGATGTGATCCCAACGATCAGAGATGGAGAGGTGTTTGTTGATGCAGGCGTATGTGGCGGCGAGGAGATAGATAAGGCACTCGCAATAAACCCACAGATTCATGTGCATGCCTTTGAACCAGATGCACAAAGCTACCAGCTGCTAAAGGAAAAGTATCATGCTTTTTCGCAGGTGACACTTTATCCCTATGCACTATGGAATGAGAAAAAACAGCTTTCCTTTTGTGGGAATGCGGCAACGCCTTCGGCTTCGCGCTTAGGTGCTGCTGATACACAGGGGAATATGATTACTTCTGTGCCTCTGGATGAGATGTTGAAGGAACCGGCGACATTCATCAAAATGGATATTGAAGGCGCCGAGTACAATGCGTTGCTCGGTGCAGAGCAGATGATCCGCCAGCATCATCCAAGGCTGGCGATATGTGTTTACCATAGTCTAGAAGATTATATTCGTATCCCTCTGCTCATCCGTTCGTTTTACCATGGATACCAGTTCTATTTCCGTCATCACAGTGTCACGAGTGGAGAATCTGTGTTTTATGCAATTTGAGACACAGGAATAAACGGTGCCGTCTTTTCGCTGTCACTGCATAGTAAGGAGGGGCGCGTTTGAACATTCTGCCCACACAGGTGGAGGACTATTTAAGCGAGGCGAGCAGTCTCAATCCCGGTGGTTGGATTGCGCATTCGCGCTATGTTGGAAAAGCCGCACAGCAGCTGGCACTATATATGGATGAGCTCGATTCAGAGCGTGCCTTTGTGTTTGGCAGCCTTCATGACATCGGTCGCCGTTTCGGTGAGATGGGGATGAATCACGCTATCTACGGTTATCGTTTTCTCATGGCAGAGGGCGATGCTGAGGCAGCGCGGATCTGTCTGACCCATTCGTTTCCCGTTCAAGATATTACCGCGGTAAACAGCGGGTGGGATCTCGCTGCTGAGGATTATGATTTTTTGGATCAATTTCTTCGTCGGGCGCATTATACACTATATGACCGCCTCATTCAGCTTTGTGATGCGATGGCGACGGGGGAAGGGATCGTAGCTATTGAGCGGCGCATGATAGACATTATGCTGCGCTATGGTGTGGATCATACTTCTGTACCCCGCTGGAGACGCCTTTTTGAAATGAAGGCAGAGGTAGAGCAAAGGATGGGCAAGAGCGTGGAATCGGTGCTGGGTTTGTGTACATCTGTTACTCTGTGAGGAGATGAGTACTTTGTTCCAAGTACAGGAGACGAGACTCAAGGGATGTTTGCTCCTTCGGCCTGTCGTACGTGAAGATGCGCGCGGCAGCTTCGTTAAAACTTTTCACGTTGAGGCGTTTCGTGCGCT
>CALIBA010000275.1 GCA_938045435.1 uncultured Selenomonas sp. | reverse complement strand
CCGCCCCGAGCAGGGAGCAAGCCCCCCCTGCACCCCTTT
Organism: uncultured Selenomonas sp.; assembly: GCA_938045435.1. Taxonomy (GTDB): domain Bacteria; phylum Bacillota; class Negativicutes; order Selenomonadales; family Selenomonadaceae; genus Centipeda. The sequence goes on along the minus strand of CALIBA010000275.1, from coordinate 4,969 downwards.
TTGACGCGCGCCGCTGGGCAGAGGGGCAAGGAATCCTTGCCCCTTGCAAGGATAGCGTCGGGGTTCGTCACGTGTCAAGGTCAAGTCGCTTTCGCAGTCGCCCCGATGGAGCGAACCTTGACACTTCAAAGAGGCGCACTAGATATGATCAAGCTTCAGATACTAAAATATCCTGGTGCTCATGACTCCCCTTTTAATTCATCTACACGACGATAGAATGTTGACGGACTCATGTTGCAGATGCGCATCGCTTCCCTTGCTGTCATTTCTCCGTGCGTCCACCGTCCTATCACATCCACAAACTCCTGCGTCATTTCGACCCGTGGCCGACCAAGACGCACACCTTTACGCCGTGCAATCGCGATTCCCTCCTGCTGCCGCGTTCGAATCTTCTCGCGTTCCTGTGCTACAACATAGCTAAGCAAGCTCAAAAACTGATCTTCCATCAGTTTTCCAAGTTCGCCCATCTCACGGAACTTTCTGCTTTCAAACAGAGATTCCTGTTCCAGTACAACAATGTCGGCACCGATATTTCTTGTCATATCCTTCCACTCGTTGATGATCCCGTCATAATTGCGCCCCAAACGGTCGAGCACGTCCAGATACAGCAGATCCCCTTCACGGAGAACCTGCTTTATAGATTGATATGCCGGTCGCGAAAAGTCTTTTCCACCTTGCCGATCCACAAAGATGAACCTCTCTTCTATGCCGATCTCTTTCATCTTTTCGATCTGGCGATCAGGATTCTGACTTTTATCAGAGACACGGATATATCCGATGTTCATGCTATCCCCTCCCTGCTGCCATTCGATCAAAACTCTGTCAAAATCTATATTTAACTTTAGCAGCGGCTTCCAATCTCCCAAAAAGTATACTTTTTGAGAAAAAAGCTGCACACATTTCTGTGCAACAGCAAGTCCTCTCTTACTGGTACCCCTCAGGGATGCTGTCATCCCCCTGTGATGCCGTTGGTTCTTCCCTCCGGTGTTCCTCCTCGGCAGGAATCGTCGGATTTTTAACGGTGAGACACGCTCTCCGTTCTTCCTCCTCCATTGTTTTAGAGATTTCGCTGATCTGACGGCGAAACACCATGTCTCTGGCAACGCTTTCGTACTCATCCAAAACATCAACAATCTTGCCGCCGTGTTGAAAAATGGACTGCTGAACCAGGATGTAAATCGACCGGCTGAAATTCTTCTGTTTCGCGACAAACTCCTCTAATTCCGCTGTCCGTGGAAAACAGACAGACTTTACAATCACATTCTTCTCTGCCATCGCCGTTATCCTTTCTCCTCATGCCGTGCCTTTTCTCTCAACAGCTGAAAGAGCGGGCTGCGAATAAAGGCATTTAGCCCCTCTGCCTCGAGGAATACGGCATCATCTGGATCGTCGATGTAAGCAAGCGCAATCTTTGCCCGCCCGCAGAACGTCGCAAGACGTTTTTCCAGCGCCTCCCGCATCAGGATAGAACCGCCTCCATAGACAGCAACAACATCCACATTGTTGTTGGCTCTTGAGATCACCTGCTCTGCCATCGTTAGGATTTCCTCAGCCTCATCCTCAAGTGCCGGCATGAAATAGGTCATCGCCGCATCGTGATACTTGTGCGATACATCACGCACGTAACGAGAGAAATCCTGCCGCGTGATACTCCGCAGCCCGAAATCCTTCTTAAAGGCCTCCAGCACCCGCTCAATCGCGTGACCGTTGCCGTTGTGCGTCCCCGTGATGAAGTCGGACTTAAAGGAAATACCTGTTGTGATAGGAAACTCCGTCGTTCCCTCGCCGATGGCGATATGAAGGATGCGCAGTGCCTTGAACGTTTCCGCAGAAAGATTCTTTTCCTGATGAATCAGCGCCGGACGGTGTATAAACGCGTGTGCCGCCGTGACTCCCTCAGGGATCGCCTTGACAAAATCAAACTGGAGAAATATGACATATTCCTTTGCGCCGACATACACGGTGACCGTATGCTGCTTGTACATAAACTTCTCAGCAAACGCCTCTGCTCTTTCCTTCGTGTAGTAGGACACGGGGATGGCTGTCGCCATATCCACATGCACCTTGAGCGCCTCTCCTGTATCGGGGACGACTCCGCTGCTCCGATAGCGTGTGGCAACTGCCTCCCCTGCAATATGCGCGAGCGTATTCACATAGACAATATCGCTGGACACTTTGTCATTATCAACTCCGACGGCAATCGACCGACACCGCTGACCGCTCGTGAGTGCATATGCGCCCACATAGTAGATCCCACCATCCACAGCGACGATGAGATTGTCATGGATATGTTTTAATACGTGCTCCGGATTCAGTTCATCCAGATTCACCAGTTTACCGACCCGCGCAAAGACGTTCGGCGCACTGATCCGCCGGCCGTTGATCACCATGTCCTGCTCGGCGTTCCCGTTGTCATTTCCCACTAAAAGATGCATAGCTGTTCCTCCTCTGTCCTTGCTCTTGCCTATCTTCCGGAAAAGGATGTGATTCTGATAGGATTATTCATGGTGTGTACTGCCTATCTCATAAATCCGTCACATCCTTCTCATATTGAGTATACTGGACAAGAAACGGAAATTTTTCCTGTCTTTTGTACACAGCATGAAAATTTGATGAGAAACACAAAAGCCGGACGAAAAACATCCGGCTTTTACACATCATTCACTTGTCACAGATTCGTTCAATCTTCCATCAGCGCATCGTCTGCGGGCGTATCGTCAATATCGCCGCAAAACATCTCGTAGAGTTCTTCATCCGTCATTATGCTCACCTCTTTCTAGCGTGTACTTCCTTGTTCCTTCTTCTGCGCAGCACCCTTGGCGGCGATGGCAAATAGAGTCTGCGATGTGTAGTGACCCCCAAAAGTTAGACTTAGAAGAACTAACTTTTGGGGGTATTGTAATGGCAAAATACAGTACAGAATATAAACTGAAGATTGTAAGGGAATACCTTGCAGGACAAGGAGGATACAGAGCCTTATCCAAACGGCATGAGATTACGGAATCTCAAATCGAACATTGGGTGAAAGCATATCGAGCATTTGGAGAAGATGGTCTGAAACGCTCTCGTGCACAGCAAACCTACTCTTTCGAATTTAAGCATTTTGCGGTAGAATGTTATCTGTCAACAGAGGCATCCTATCAGGACGTAGCCCTTGCGCATGGACTGAACAATCCGTCCATGCTTGTCCGTTGGACAAAGGAGTACCGCAGTGGCGGAGTGGATGCCCTGAAACCAAAACCGAAAGGAAGAGCACCCACCATGCCAAGAAAGATGAAAGAGTGTCCCCAAGACCTTCCGCAAGACGAGACAGCGCAGCAGCTCAAAGCCCTGCAGGACGAAAATCTGAGACTGCGCATCGAGGTCGCCTATTTAAAAGAACTCAGGCGGCTGCGTCTGCAAGAAAAGATGCAGAGCAAAAGGCAAGGATCGTCCGCAGCCTCCGAGGAGAATTTCAGCTGAAAGACATCCTTGCCGTCACAGGTTTTCCGAAAGCGACCTATATGTACTGGCAGAAGAAATTTACGCAACCGGAAGTGCCGGACGAGCGGGAGCAGATCATCCTTGCCATTCGTGAGGAGCACAAAGATTATGGGTATCGGCGTCTTTGGGCACAGTTGCGCAATCTCGGACACAAGATCAATCGTAAAGCAGTGCAGCGGATTGTACAGAAACTCAAACTTCAAGTACGCTCCTTTACGCATAGGAGCCGCAGATACAGCTCCTACAAGGGAACGATCGGTATCGTAGCGGATAATCTCCTCAGCCGTAGATTCAAAACCGCTATCCCACACCAAAAGATCACAACGGATACGAGTGAATTCAAATACTGGGGGCAGAATAATGGTAAGCCCGTCGTACACAAGCTGTATCTCGATCCATATATGGATCTGTTTAACAACGAGATTGTCAGCTTCCATATCGGAAAGACACCGTCTGCAGCGGGAATTCAGAGCGCATTGGAAGAAGCGATTCGTGTGACAGCGGACTGTCCCTACCGACGTATATTCCACTCGTATCAGATGAAGTCATACACGAAGAGGCTCAAGGAGGAGAGAATCTTTCAGAGCATGTCACGCAAGGGGAACTGTCTGGGCAACAGTGTGATAGAGAACTTCTTCGGACTGTTAAAGCAAGAGATTTACTATGAGCGCGTTTACCATAGCTACGAGGAACTCAAGACGGCGATTGAGGAGTATATCGTCTACTACAACGAACACCGCATCAAGGAGACTCTTGGCTGGCTCAGTCCCAAAGAATACCGTCGCAGACATTGCGCCGCATACAAAAATCCCCGCCAGATTGTTTACTCTTTCGGGGATTTTTTATTGTAATATTTAATTGCCCTGTGCAAACACTTCTATTTGTGTTGTTTAGACCCAAACAAATCGTTTGCCAGCTTCTTTCCCACGTCAACAGCCTTCCCCGGTGTTGAGAAGTTAGATACTCCTCTTCCCGCTGCTCTCACCATCATCGATGCTCCCTTACCGGCAGCCCCAAGACCACCTGCAACAATACCTGCCATGCCGCCGCCAGCTTGTGCATTAGCAGCTGAAGCAGCCTTTGCCATATTGGCTGCGACGGTAGTTCCGCCAGATGCCACGGCTGCACCTGTGGCGACGGCAGTGGAGGTCACATTCTTCGCGGTCTGCGTCATACTTGCACCAGAGAGGGATGGAGAACCGCTGAGAAGCCCCTGCACAAGGGCGGGGATCTTCTTAATGAGCAGATACAGCAGGAGGCTCACCACAACCATTTGGATAAGAACGGGCATATTACCGATGATGCCGCCCTTCGTTTCATCCGTCGCAATCGTCGCGAATTCCTCACAGTAGTCTGTCAGGATTCTGCTGCTCATGGCTGTGAGGAAGGAGATGACTGCCACCTTGATCGCCAGGTTGAACATTGCCCCGAGTGCCCTGGAGGGTGGACATCTTGTCGATGACCGCCTGCTGCTGTGCGGTGGTGG
>CALIBA010000274.1 GCA_938045435.1 uncultured Selenomonas sp. | reverse complement strand
GAGAATAAGAAAGCCCGCACATCAAATACAATGTGCGGGCTTTCTTATTCTCTTACTGCGGCTTGATATGCCCTGTCTGATACGCATGCAGCAACGCATGAAGGTCGGCAATCTCATCTGCGATGACAGCACCACGGTCAGTATCACGTACAAGCGAACTGCGTGCCTGCAGCTCGACGGTCTGGGACACAGACTCGATGTCCCGGTTTTCTTTGAGGGCATCGCGGACACTTGCAATTTTCTGATGCTGCAAAAGCCGCAGTCCGCGTGAATTATAGATGAGCGTATAGCCGGAGATGCCCGTCTTCGCCCGGAACGGTGCAGCAAAACCGCCGTCGATGATGATTGCCCGCCCATTGGCACGCAAGGGACTTTCCCCTTTTTTCACCTTGACAGGAACATGTCCATTGATGATATGTCCGCGCTTTGGGTCAAGGCCAAATTCCGCCAAGATCTTTTCGCAGATTTTCTCGTCGTTAATGAGGCGAAAATATGGGTCAGACGGTTCCTCCCATGTGCTCTCATCAGCAATAAAAGACCGCTCGAACGTTGTAAATGATCGGCCGGAGGTCGGTGCGAGAAGTCCGCACCAGAGGAAGTACATAAAGTCCAACCCTTCACGCGTGTGCTCGTTCCACGCTTCACGCGCCTTTTCCTCACAGAAGTCCATCCACGCACGTCCGCGGTACTCCTTGCCCTGATATGTCACTGTACGAAAGTCTCCTGTCTCGTCCAAGAGAACACAGGCATGAAAGAGCAGGTTGCCGTTATAGCACATATACATACTGCCGCGCTCATAGATGTAATCCACATGACGCTGCAGTGCCTTGCTCTCAAGGAAGTACGAGCGCAGATCCTGAATGATCTGCTGTTCCTCCTCCGTCAGTGCATAACAATCCGTCCCATCATCAATCGTCGGGAAATACGCGCTCTCAAGCTCCACACGCCGGCCACTGCCAAGGGTGACATAGGACGAGCGGAAATCGATCTTGTCGAGCAGCAGGCGATCCTCCATATGAAAGTCCGGATTGCGCCGAATGAGCGCTCCCTCCAGCTTGAACATCATCATTGTAATGGCGCGTTCTGCCGCCTTGATGGGGTTCTCATCGGGATAGATGCGGGAAGCAAATGTCGAGAGCGGCCGCAGACTGATGCCGTACCCCCGTTCCAGCACATCCGTATTGCGGTAGCGCAGAGAGTTGCGAATCACCGCAGCGATACAGACCTCGCTGCCAAGCGCTGCACCCATCCAGAGCACATCATGGTTGCCCCACTGAATATCGACGGAAGGGTGCTCCATAAGAAGATCAAGAATGCCATCGGGACGATCGCCGCGGTCAAAGAAGTCCCCGACAATATGAATCCGCTCAACGGCGAGCCGCTTGATGAGGATGCTGAACGCTTCGATGTAATCCGTCCCACCGCCGATCTCCACAATGGTTTCAATCAGCTGCTTATAGTAGTAAAGCTGTGCCTCATCATGTTCGGGACGGGTATTCATCAGCTCTACAATCACAGATTCATAGCGTTTCGGGATGTACCCCCGCATCTTGTTTGCCGGGAATTTCCAACTCATCAGCTTCGTCAGTTCAAGCAGATTCGCAAGATTCTGCTGGTACCAAATCGGCGTATTCTTCCCCGTGTCCGCAAGCTGCTCAACTTTTTCGCGTGGATAGTAAATGAGCGTACAAAACTCTGCCTTCTCCTCCTCTGTCATACGCTCACCAAAACAATAATCCACCTTCTCCTTGATAACCCCGGAACAGTTATTGAGAATGTGGAAAAAAGAATCATATGCCCCATGCAGATCGCTCATAAAATGCTCTGTCCCTTTGGGTAGCATGAGCTGCGACTCTAAATAGACAATTTTCTCATAGACAATTTCCTTCGTTGGGTACTTCTCCGCCATCAAACGGAGTACCTTATCCTGCTTTTCCTTCACTGTATGTATATCCATGCCGCTTCCTCCTGCCGATTCTATATACTGCTTTTTTATTCTACCATTGAAACGCGCCGGATTCAAATGGAAACGGTCAAAGATTTTGCATATTCTGCATTCACCCCTTTAAAACCTGCATCAACTGTGCAACAAATGCCGTCGCAGGATTTTCTCGCACCGCCTCCGGTGTCCCATACTGATGAACACATCCTTCTGCGACAACAATCACATGGGTGCCGAGCCTCATTGCCTCCCGTATGTCATGCGTAACAAAGAGAATGGTAATGCCTGTCTCCCGATAAATACGCCTTAGCTCCTCCTGCAAAGCGCTGCGTGTAACCTCATCGACGGCACCAAACGGCTCGTCCATCAACAGGATCTCCGGTGAGGCTGCCAGTGCACGCGCAATCCCAACACGCTGCTGCTGCCCTCCCGACAGCTCGTCCGGATACCGGGACAAGAGTGTCTCCGGCAGATGCATCAGCTCCATCCATTTCTGCACGGCACGCCGCGTGCGGGCATGATCTCCCTTATTCCAGAGACGCGGTACATAGGAGATGTTCTCCTCCACGGTCATATGCGGAAAAAGCACACTGCCTTGAATTGCATACCCAATACTGCGGCGCAGTTCTATTAGATCAAGCTCCTTTATATTTTGTCCACGGATAAAGATCTCGCCGGATGTAGGCTCGATGAGCCTGTTCACCATCGCTCGGCCCGACAACCGTCACAAACGTACCCACTGCAATGTCAAGGCTGACATCATGCAAAACAGTCTGGGCACCATATATCTTCGTAACGTTTTGATAGGAAATCACAGGTTCCATCACAGCACCTCCTTTGTGCGCAGGAACGCCTCTGCCACAGCACGGGGATCCTCCCCATTCGTTTCGACGGCGTAGTTCATCTTTGCCATCTCAACATCACTGATGATGCCGGTCAGTTTTTCAAGCGTGTCCACAAGCTCTGGGTGCACGGTCAGGATTTCCTCGCGTACGACATTGCCACAGCGATAGGATGGAAAGAACTGCCGATCATCCACGAGCATAACGGCATCTGCTGATGCAAGCTGTCCATCTGTCGTGAACACCGTCATCACATCGACCTCGCTGCGCGCAAGGGCTTGATATTTCAGCCCAATATCCATATCTATCGTCCGCGCAAAGGAAAGCCCATATGCCTTGCAGAGCGCCGTATATCCGTCCTCACGCTCAAAAAAATCGTATTCTGCGCCAAAGACCAGTACCGATGCGGCACGCCGCAGATCAGAATACGTCTGCAAATGATATTGCTCCGCAATATCACGCCGAACGACAATGCCAAACGTGTCATTAAAACCGTACATGCCAACCCAGCGCATATGGAAGCGCTCACGATATGCCTCCATAAGCAGCGGGAACATATCCTCACTATACTGCGCGTCTTCCTTCAGCACCATGTTCCAGCCCGTCCCCGTATACTCAGGATAAATATCGAATACACCGCGCTCCATTGCAGGATGAATATTGGACGTACCACCTCCGACCCCGGCAGTGAGCATAACCTCAAGGTTGGTATCATGTTCAATGACGCATTTCAGCATTTCCCCTATAATGAGCTGCTCTGTCATAGGTTTTGTCGCAATACGAACCACATTCCCTTGTCCGGCACCTCCCAAAATGATGCTGCCCACGGCAAAGAGCACCGCCCCAAACGCCGCTGCACAGGCGAGGTGCATGCTTGTGCCAGCGGATCTGCATCGTGTCAGCCCCTGCTCTATCCTGCCAAGCCCCATATCCACGATGAGCGCAAGCGCTGCAATCAGTATACTGCCCGCAATCGTCAATGCAGCATGATTTGTCGTAATGCCGCGGTAAATTGCAACGCCCAGCCCACCTGCACCAATGAAAGATGCTATGCCCGCAAGGGCAATCGTCATTGTCGCCATACTGCGGATGCCGGACATAATGACGGGCATTGCAAGCGGAATTTTAATGCGTGTCAACACCTGAAATGCCGTCCCGCCCATACCGACAGCGGCCTCGATGAGCGCGGGATGAATATGTGTCAGTCCCGTATGCGTCGCACGTACCATTGGCAGCAGCGCATAGATTGTGAGCGCAATAATCGCCGACCGGTTGCCAACCCCAAAGAACGGAATCAAAAATCCCAGCATCGAAATCGAAGGGATGGTATAGAGAAAGTTGACCATGCCAAGCGTCGGCTTTGCCGCTGCATCATATTGGCTGATTGCGATGCCTGCAAGTCCGCCCACGAGAATGGCAATGCCGATCGCCGCCGCAGAAATCCAAAGGTGCTCGATGGTAAGCTGCAAAAAGAACGCACTGCGTTCTATGAGAATCGCCCCCACTGCCTGCAAGAGTTCCATATCTCAAGCCCCCATAAATGTAAATATAATATTTTTAATTACTATATCATAAAGGTACGACCCGACGCAAATAAAAATCCCTCCCAAATGCTGCTGCGATTCGAAAGGGGATATTTTCATACAGTGACAACAACTTTTCCAAATCCATCCTGCCCTTCCAGATAACGGTGGGCATCTGCCGTCTCCGCAAGTGAAAAGACACGAACCGGATGCGCGGGAACACGATATTTTTCGATATAATCAAACAGCTCATACAGGTGTTCCTCACATACATTGCCGGAGTAAAATGATGTAAGATAGGCATTCTGTGCAAGATCGACAATGGGATCAAAGTCTCCCAAATACCACTGTCCACCAAGCTGACCTGTATTGCACAAAATACCGCCGCACTTTAGACGGTGCATGCTGTCCTTCATCGCTGCCGCGCCAACAAGATCAAGGATACGGTCATACCGCCCCTCGGTATTGAGTGTCCCATTTGTTTCGGTGACAACATAGCTGTAGCCCTCCGCACGCATCCGTCCCTCCATGTCCGCACGGCGTGTTGTGCCGTCAATCCGCATATGTGGGAACTGCGCACGCAGGAGCCGCAAAAATGCAATTCCGACGCCGCTTGCCCCGCTGCGCACGAGAACTGTATGTCCATCCTCGATGTGTAGATTTTTCAGTGAGCCAAACGCCGTATAATAAGTCTCCGGAATTGCCGCAAACACCTCCCAATGCAGATTGTTCGTGACGGGATAAATCTGCACATTCGGAAGCAGCACATACTCTGCATAACTACCATCAAAGGCACGCCCCATCTCCCCCATGATGGAGACAACTCGTTGTCCTAGACCCGTCATCATTTTTAGTGAATCTTGTTTGTCTCTTTTCTCCTCCTATGATATAATTTCCTATGAAGTTCGCAATGCAAAGGGGCTGAGTATCCTTGAAAAGTTTTTTCTCCATCTTTTTCCATTTTATCGCCAGTGTTCTGCTCGCTGTACTCGCTGCGGGGTACTGGTATGTCACAACCGGGATTTCTCTTGAGCGTACCTCCGAGATTTTTCTCGCCGTATTCCTCGCCGCATCTCCACTGCCGCGCATCGCTGCACGTTACCTCATCGCATGGCGTATAAAACGTATGCTGCGCGGCTGTGTATCTGCATGCAGCCGTATGAGTGCGCTCACAGATCTGATGCGTGTTGACACGATTGCATTCAATCGCAATGGCACACTCACAGAGGGCAATATTTTCATATCAGGTCTGTTTCCGGAGGGCATGACGCAGAGTTCTCTGTTATCCATGGCGGCCGGTGCGGAACGTGAGGCGACACACCCTTATGCACATGCAATTTACACCACAGCCATGGAGCGCG
>CALIBA010000273.1 GCA_938045435.1 uncultured Selenomonas sp. | reverse complement strand
CACATGGGCATCGTGTGTTATGAAGTGGGCGAAGGAGGAAAACGGTTAATGTTTGAAAATAATCCGGTTTGTCGGATGCTTGGAATCAGGTATCCCATCTTTCAGGGAGGAATGGCGTGGATTGCTACGGCAGAACTTGCCTCGGCAGTTTCAAATGCTGGTGGACTTGGGCTCATTGGTGCCGGACATATGCCGCCCGATGCACTGCGCAATGAGATTCAAAAGGTGAAAAGCAGAACGGATAAGCCCTATGGGGTCAACGTCATGCTGATGAGCCCTTTTGTCAAAGAAGTTATGCAGGTCATTCTCGAGGAACGCGTTCCTGTCATCACGACAGGAGCTGGTAATCCCGGGGAATATGTACCGGCGCTCAAGGAGATCGGCTCTAAGGTCATTCCCGTTGTTGCGTCCGTTGCACTCGCCCGTCGCCTTGTGCGCTCTGGTGCAGATGCTGTGATCGCAGAGGGGACAGAGTCTGGTGGTCACATCGGTGAGATTACGACGATGGCACTTTTGCCGCAGGTTGTCGATGCTGTTGATGTCCCCGTCATTGGAGCAGGGGGGATCGGTGACGCGCGCGGCATGGCAGCCGCGTTTGCACTTGGTGCGCAGGCGATTCAAATGGGGTCGCGCTTTGTTCTCAGCGAAGAGTGTATTGCGCATCCAAACTACAAACAGGCGGTTCTTAAGGCAAAGGATCGTTCGACCGTCGTTACAGGACGTTCTCTTGGACATCCTGCGCGCGTCATCCAGAATAAGCTCTCACGTAAATACGAAGAAATGGAAGCAGCAGGAGCTTCGCACGAAGAACTTGAAAAGCTTGGCGTCGGCAGTCTGCACCGTGCCACCCATGAGGGGGATGTTGACAACGGCTCTGTCATGATCGGAGAGATTTCAGGCCTTCTCTCTGATATTAAACCCGTACAGCAAATCATTGAGGATATTGTAGGGGGGCTTCCGGGCGTTATGGATCGCGTGCGCGGGATCTATGAGTAAGGAGAGCGCTTATGAGTAAGCTTGCATTTATATTCCCCGGGCAGGGTGCCCAGGTCGTTGGCATGGGGAAAGATCTGTATGATACATATGATCTTGCAAAACGTCGTTTTGCCGAGGCGGATGAGGCGCTCGGCTACCCCATCAGCAAACTTTGTTTTGAGGGACCGGCAGACCAACTGCAGCTGACAGAACATACACAGCCTGCGATTTTGACAGTAGAAGTCATTGCAGCAGAACTTTTGCATGAGGCGGGGATTCAGCCCGGGATTGCAGCGGGACATAGTCTTGGTGAGTATGCTGCACTTGTTCTTGCGGGTACTCTTACCTTTCAGGACGCTGTCTTGCTCGTACACCGGCGGGGGGCGGATATGCAGGCAGCGGTTCCTGTAGGGGAGGGGGCTATGGCGGCCATCATTGGTCTCGATGATGAGAGCATCGTCGAGATCTGCAATGAGGCAAGTCATACCGGTGCCGTTCAGGCTGTTAACTTTAACTGTCCGGGACAAACCGTCATTGCGGGAACGGTCGGCGGGGTTGAGAAGGCAGTTGACCTCTTGAAGGAAAAAGGGGCAACAAAGGCGGTGATTCTGCCGGTTTCTGCTCCCTTTCATTCAACGTTAATGGAGCCAGCAGCCAAGAAACTTGCATCAGAGCTTGATAAGGTGACCCTGCGCGATGCTGCATTTCCCGTTGTCTCGAACTATACAGGGGCATTACAGCAGAGTGCAGCGGAGATTAAGGAAAATCTGATCAAACAGGCAGATCATCCTGTTCGCTGGATTGACTGTGTGAACACCATGCGTGCATTTGGTGCCAGCACCTATCTTGAGTGTGGTCCCGGAAAGACGCTTGCAGGGTTTAATAAACGCATTGACAAGACCCTTGTGACGATGAACGTCGAGGATGTTTCATCTCTGCAAAAAACACTTGACACACTAAAGAAGTAATGATTAAATGAGTTCGTCTGGATAGAATCACGAATAACACTCTTTTGATTATAATTTTGTAGATGAAAGAACAGACAGAATATATAGGTCAAGCTGAGTGTCATAGAAGCACGTGGTTCTTTGACATGAAGGAGGTTATCCATGCTTCTGTCAGGGAAAGTCGCTCTTGTTACAGGCGGTTCCCGCGGCATCGGACGTGCCATTGCCATCCGTCTTGCCGCAGAGGGGGCAAAGGTTGCTGTGAACTATGCAGGCAATAAAGCTGCCGCAGAGGAAGTCAAAGCCATCATCGAAAAACAAGGGGGAACAGCGCATCTCATACAAGCGGACGTTTCAGATGCGTCTGCTGCATGCGAGATGGTGGAGCGTGTTCATGCAGAACTTGGCGGGCTGGATATCCTCGTCAATAATGCCGGAATTACACGCGATACCTTACTCATACGCATGAGAGATGAGGACTTTGATGCGGTGATTGGCACCAATCTCAAAGGGGTCTATGCGTGTACGAAAGCTGCTGCTAAAATTATGACAAAGCAGCGCAGCGGACGCATTGTAAATCTATCCTCTGTTGTTGGTGAGATTGGTAATATCGGGCAGACGAATTATGCCGCAGCGAAAGCGGGGGTCATTGGATTCACGAAAGCTGCTGCAAAGGAATTTGCCGCGCGCGGCATTACTGTGAATGCTGTTGCTCCAGGGTTTATTGATACAGATATGACGGCTGTTCTAAAGGACAGCATTCGTGAAAAACTCATTGAGAATATTCCGCTCGGAGCGCTTGGAAAACCGGAGCATGTCGCCGATGCTGTCATTTTTCTTGTCAGTGATGCAGCATCGTATATCACAGGCCAAACGCTGAATGTAGACGGCGGCATGGTTATGTAGACAACCAATTCATTTGAAGGAGGTGATACTGCATGGCAACGTTTGACAAGGTTCGCGACATCGTCGTAGAGCAGCTTGGCTCAGAGGCTGATGAAGTCACTCTTGAGTCCACCTTCATTGACGATCTTGGCGCAGACTCGCTCGACATCGTTGAGCTTATCATGGCTTTCGAGGAAGAATTTAATGTGGAAATCCCCGATGAGGCCGCTGAAAAGATTAAAACAGTACAGGATGTCGTCAATTACATCGATCAACAAAAATAAGAAGATGTAGAAGCAGACCAACTGCCTCTACCACCAAACTTGTCTTTTAGGGAAATCCCGTGACAGCTCAGGCGCACGGGATTTTTCTCAAAAGACATCAATAACTTTGTATAAAATCAGAACAATAGAGTGTTCTGCTGCGATAGATTCGTCTCATATACGGCTGTATGGAGCGAGACTGTGAACAATGAAATGAGACGAAAACTTCTTTGTGGAGAGAATGGAACGCCTCAGTGGCGTAGCATAACTGTGTGATGCTTTCTCTTCCGATTGGAGGGCTTATATGAAACTACCCGAGGTGAGGATTGGCAACAAGGTTGCTACCGTCCCCATCATTCAGGGCGGTATGGCGATTCGCATTACAACGGCGCGGCTCGCAGCCGCTGTGGCAAACGAGGGGGGCATTGGTCTCATTGCAGCTTCTGGTATGAAGCCTCAAGAACTTCGTTATGAGATCCGGCTTGCACGCGCATTGTCTCCCCATGGAGTGATTGGCATCAATGAGATGGTTGCGGCACGTGACTTTACAGAGGCCGTAAAAACTGCTATTGATGAGGGCATTGATCTTGTTGTCGCGGGTGCCGGTTTTTCCCGTGATATGTTTCAGCTCGGAGAGGAATCCGGGACCCCGATTGTCCCGATTGTCTCTACTGCAAAGCTTGCAAAAATTGCAGAAAAGCTTGGCGCCTCGGCTGTCGTTGTCGAGGGAAAAGAAGCCGGCGGACATCTGGGTACCGACCAGTCTGTACGCAATATCATCGAAGGAGTGCGGGCTGCAGTAAAGATTCCAGTCTTTGCTGCAGGCGGCATTCTCACCGGACAGGATATTGCTGATCTGTATCAGATGGGAGCAAACGGCGTACAACTCGGTTCGCGTTTTGCAGCCTGCGTTGAGTCCAATGCGGCACCGTCACTTAAAAAGTACTATCTCAAATCTAAGAAAGACGACATTGTCATCATCCACAGTCCGGTAGGACTTCCTGGGCGTGCTGTGCGTACACCGTTCTCATCACGTGTGATGGAGGGGCCTGTGCCGCCAACCGTCTGTGATCAATGCCTCAAGCACTGCGACCATCATTTTTGTATCATCCGTGCACTTTCGCGTGCTCAGCAGGGAGATCTTGAAACGGGGCTTGTTTTTACGGGTGAATTTATGCCGCGCATAGATCGGATTTTGAGTGTTCATGAGATATTTGAAGAGCTGAAACAGCAGCTTGAGGAAGCGCACTAGGGTATCTGCGGATGCGCTAGGAAAGGAGTCGGTTGATTTGGAAAAGAGAGTTGTCGTCACGGGAGTTGGCCCTATAACGCCGATTGGTATTGGCAGGGAAGCTTTTTGGAATGCGTTGCTCTCGGGAAAGAACGGCATTGAGAAAATCACCCGTTTCGACGCGACAAACTATGCTGCGCAGATCGCGGGTGAGGTCAAGGATTTCACTATTGATGGGTACATTGATAAAAAGGAAGCAAAGCGTATGGATCGCTATGCCCAATTTGCCGTTGTATCGGCAGGTATGGCACTGGCTGATGCTGCACTTGATCTGGGAAAGGAAAACTGCGACCGCATTGGTGCCTATGTTGGTGCAGGTATTGGCGGCATTGAGACGATGCATAGTACCTATGAGCGTCTTTTTGATAAAGGCCCCGAGCGTGTCAGCCCATTCTTCATTCCCATGATGATTGCCAATATGGCTGCGGGACAGGTTGCTATCAATTATGGACTGCATGGACCTGTATCCTGTATCGTTACCGCATGTGCCACAGGTGCCAACTGTATCGGCGATGCCTATCGGGTATTGCAGCGTGGGGAAGCAGATGTTATTCTTGCAGGAGGAACAGAGGCATCTATCTCTGAAGCGGCAAGTGCCGGTTTTGCAGCGATGAAGGCCCTTTGCACAGATCATAATGACGATCCCGCACATGCTTCGCGCCCATTTGATAAGAATCGCTCAGGATTTGTTATGGGAGAGGGCGCGGGTCTTGTTGTGCTTGAAACTCTTGAGCATGCCGAGCAGCGAGGGGCTCATATCTATGCAGAGCTCGTTGGCTATGGGTTCAACTCAGATGGTTATCACATCACAAGCCCTGCGCCACATGGCACCTATCAGGCAAAATGTATGCAGCTCGCCCTTGATGATGCCGGCATGAGATCAGAGGAAATCGACTATATCAATGCGCATGGGACTTCGACACATATGAATGATATGTGTGAAACTGAGGCGATCAAAACAGTTTGGGGGGCTGGGGCAAAGGATGTTGCAGTTTCCTCCATTAAGTCGATGACAGGGCACCTTCTTGGCGCTGCGGGCAGTGTGGAACTTATTGCAAGTGTACTTTCCGTTGAAAATGATATGCTTCCCCCAACCATCAATTATGATACGCCGGATGAGGGGCTGGATCTTGACTATGTTCCGAATCAAGCACGGTCGAAGGTGGTGCGTGCTGCAATTTCCAATTCATTTGGATTTGGTGGACACAACGCTTGTCTCATCGTCAAGAAATATACGAAGTAAATACGAAGTAAGACAATGGCACATATCATTACACATGCGCGGCATGCAGATCTTGAGCAGCTCGCTGTTCGGCTGGGTGTTTCCTTTCACAATATTTCTCTACTGGATGAAGCGCTGACGCATCCATCGTTTACAAATGAATCAAAAGATTCTGTGCCGCATAACGAACGTCTGGAATTTCTGGGCGATGCCGTGCTGGAGCTTGCCTCCAGCACATATTTGTATATGCGTTTCCCAACGTACAGTGAAGGTGCGCTTACAAAGATGCGTGCGAGCCTTGTACAGAGCAACACTTTGGCACGGCTTTCCAAGAAGCTTGGGCTTGGACATTATCTGCGTATGGGGCGCGGCGAGCTGCGGGGCGGGGGAGCAGAGCGGCAGAATAACCTTGAAAATGCGTTTGAGGCCGTGATTGGTGCTATTTATCTGGACAGTGGATGGCAGGTGGCAAAGGAGTATGTTTGCCGACAGCTCTCCGCTGAGGCAGAGCACATTGCACCTGCGCAGGTGATGCGTGATTATAAGACCGCACTTCAGGAATGTGTGCAAAAGGATCATCGTAAGACCATCAGCTATGTCCTTGTCAGTGAGAGTGGACCGGATCATGATAAGCGATTCACAACACGTGTGCTTATTGACGATCAATCAATGGGAGAAGGAACCGGACGCAGCAAGAAGGAAGCCGAGCAGCATGCCGCTGCACAAGCATTGGAGCGGCTGAGATAAATTTATGTCAAAAGGTTTTCTGGAGCAACTAAATCTTGACTTTTTTCCGTTGCTCCGATAAGATAAGACTGATATGGCAGGGATTCCCGCACGTGGAAACCTGCCGTTTCTTCGTACCAGAGCATATAAAGATTGGCGATTTTAAGGAGTACAATGGGGAGGTCTTTTATTTGTTTGGCATCAAGAAAGGGATTGCTGTACTCGCTTTTGCAGGGATTTTAGTGTTCGGATTACTGACAGCAGGATGTGGCGAACAGCAGGCGAAAGGGGGGCGCCCAACATCTGTTAAGGCGATGAATGTATTGCGCCAAGATACGCCGCTCATACATGTTTATGCGGGACAGCTCGTGGGGACAGATGAAGTCAATATCAGGGCCAAGGTTTCCGGGAATATCGTAGAGAAATACATTACGGGCGGACAGTTCGTAACGGTGGGGCAGCCGCTTTACCGCATTGATTCCCGCCAGTATGAGAGCGCCGTTTTGCAGGCACAGGCAACCCTTGCCCAATCAGAAGCCACACTTAACAATGCACGTCTGGATCTCAATCGTTATCAGCAGCTTTTTGAAAGTGCTGCGATCGCCGAGCAGACTGTTACAACCCAGCAGGCACAGGTCAACGCCTATGAGGCTGCGGCTGCGGCGAATGCTGCACTTTTGCGCCAGGCGCAGGAAAACCTTGATGATACCGTTATTTATGCACCTATGACAGGGCAGCTTTCTGTCAATGACGTTGCGGTTGGCAGCTTTGTTTCGGCAGGGACGACAACACTCGTTTCGATGGGGACAGCGGATCCCATTTATGCCCAATTCAGTCTGTCGGAAAATGAGTATTTGAACTTTGCCGAACAAGCAGTGAAACAGGGGGGGCTTGGTGCGGTTATCGTAGAACTTACGCTCTCGAATGGCTCCAAGTATCCTACAATTGGACATATTGTAACCTCAGACCGTGCGCTTGCAGCACAGACAGGGACGCTGACCGTGAAGGCGCTCTTTGACAATCCGGACGGCGTTCTTCTCCCCGGCATGTTCGCCCGCGTCAGTTTGTATGGTGATATGATCCCCAATGCCATTCTTGTTCCGGAGCGTGCAGTTCAGCAGCTTCTTGGCAAATCATTTGTCATGGTGGTTGGTGAGGGCAATAAGGCCGAAGCTCGTACAATCACACTTGGCGATAAGGTCGGCAGTTATTACATCGTCAAGGATGGTCTTGATGTCTCGGATATTGTTGTTGTTGAGGGATTGACCACACTGCAGGAGGGCGGCGATCTTGCTGTCACGATGGTGACAGCAGATGATATGGGGTTCTCGCTGACGGGGGATTCCTCCGATTTTAATACACGCGCATTGACGCCGTTGGAGTGAGGTGGAGATCCTTTGGCAAAATTTTTTATCCATCGACCAATCTTTGCGATCGTCATCTCGGTGATGATTGTCATTGTTGGGACGATTGCCGGTTTCTCCCTTCCAATTGCGCAGTACCCGCAGATCTCTCCGCCGACTGTTGCCGTATCGGCATCGTATACGGGGGCGAGCGCTGCCGTTGTCAATGAAACCGTAGCGCAGGTGATTGAGGAGCAGATTAACGGCACACAGGGGATGGACTATATGAGCTCCACCTCTGACGATACAGGGCGTTACAGCCTCTCCGTTACATTCGAGGTTGGTACGGACGGCGATATGGATGCCGTCAAAGTGCAGAACAATGCTGCGGGCGCAAATGCCAGTCTGCCGTCCTCCGTGCAGTCTGCCGGTGTCACCACAAGGAAATCCTCGGGACAGATGGCATATTTTGTCTCGATGTACTCTGAAGACGGTACCTATGACCGCGCGTTTATGAAGAACTACGCGACGCTCTACTTCCTCGATGCGATTAAGCGCGTCAACGGCGTCGGTGAAGTTCAAGTCTTTGGTTCAGACTATGCCATGCGTATCTGGATGAATCCGGATCGCCTCGCAGAACTTGGGCTGACTGTTGCGGACATCACAAGGGCAATCAATGAGCAGAATGTGCAGGCACCTGCTGGTACGGTAGGCGGTATGCCGACGCAGAACGGGCAGGAGAAGCAGTTCACAGGCAAAGTACAGGGACGTCTCACGACCCCTGAGGAGTTCGGCAATGTTATCATTGCTGCGGGCCAGGATGGTTCTTTCGTTCGTCTAAAGGATGTTGCACGGATCGAAACGGGGGAGCGCAATAATAATATTGTAGCGAAATTTAACGGATATCCTGCAGTCGGCTTCGGGATTCAGCTGACATCTGATGCAAATGCGATGATTACACTTGCAGAGGTGCGTAAGATTCTCGATGAGGCAGAGAAAAATTTCCCACCCGGCCTTAAGATGAAGTCAGTTTTTGACAGTACAGACTACATTAACGCGTCGATTACAGAGGTTGTGCATACCTTTGTGGAGGCACTGCTGCTTGTCGTTCTCGTTATCTTCCTCTTTCTCCAGAGCTGGCGTGCGACACTCATTCCTTTGCTCGCTGTACCTGTCTCTCTCATCGGTACCTTCGGCGCGTTTGTGCTGCTCGATTTCTCGATCAACACATTGACCCTTTTTGCAATGGTGCTTGCAATCGGCCTTGTTGTGGATGACGCCATCGTTGTTATTGAAAATGTTGAACATCACATGGAGAGCGGCCTCACACCAGTGGATGCGACGGAACGTGCCATGAGTGAGGTACAGGGACCTGTCGTTGCGATTGCTTTCGTACTTGCGGCTGTCTTTGTTCCTGTTGCATTTCTCGGTGGCATGATGGGCGTTCTGTATAAACAGTTCGCTCTCACCATTGCAATTTCGATGGCGCTCTCTGCATTTATTGCACTTACCCTCACACCTGCACTCTGTGCACTCATGTTAAAACCGAGGAAAGAAAAGGTACGGAAGGGATTCCTTGATCGCTTCTTTGATGGTTTCAACAACTGGTTTGACCATACCCGCAAAGGCTATATCGGTATTGTTACAAAGTTCATCCGCAAATCGAAGGTTGCTGTTATCTTCCTCCTTCTTGTCTGCGGACTGACGGCGATCATCTATCGGAATCTGCCGACCACATTTGTGCCCGAGGAAGATCAAGGCTATATGATAATTGCGATTCAGCTGCCGCCGGGTACATCTACAAATCAGACCCAGAAAACAGTGGACAGGATTCAGCAGGCAGCACAGCACGAGATCAAAGGGCAGAGTGCGGTTATGTCCATCAACGGCTTTGATATTCTTGCCGGTGGAGCGAACTCCAACGGCGCTGTGATTTTCGTCGGCATGAAGGACTGGTCACAGCGTACGAGCCTGTCCGAATCTGTTGCCGCCGCCGTCGGGACGATGTTCCGTGTCGGCGCGATGGAAGCGCCGGAGGCACTCGTTGTCGCCATCAACCCACCGGCACTGCCAGGTCTTGGCAATGTTGGAGGCTGGTCGCTCCAGTTGCAGGATATGAGTGGACATTCGGATATCGAACTCAATGACATCGTGAATGCGATTCTTGCTGACGCACGCACGCGGCCAGAACTTCAGGGCGTGCGCTCAACGTTTAAGATCAATGCGCCGAGCTATCAATATGAGATCGACCGTGAAAAGGTTAAAAATCTTGGTGTTCAGCTCTCTGATGTATTCACTGCATTACAGGTGAACTTTGGCGGTTATGAGGTCAATGACTTCAACCAGTTCGGCCGCACCTACAAGGTTGTCCTTCAGTCCGATGTGCGCTATCGCACGGAGGCTGAGGCGGCAAAGTTTGTCTTTGTCAAAAACTCTGCGGGTGAGATGGTGACGCTCGATACACTACTGAA
>CALIBA010000272.1 GCA_938045435.1 uncultured Selenomonas sp. | reverse complement strand
TATTATCCCCTTATAGGGGCGTGCAAACCACCCGTTTGACGGGTGGTCATGATTTATCTAGAAACAATGTATGAAATGTTTGCAATAGAGGAGGTTTTTATGGACGGGCAATGGCTGCGAAAACGCTGCTGCCGACAGGTGCTCGCCGCACTAACGTTGGGCGGAACACTCCTGTTTTCATCGAGCGCTGGAGCTGCGGCGCTCTCCTTAAATGAAGCGATTGACTATGCCCTTGCAAAGAATACAGGGCTGCGCATCACACGCGAGGGGGAGCGCACAGCAGATGCAGCACTCAGGCAGGCGCGTGGGAAAAACAGTGTCTCGGCGGGTGCAAGCGATAGTCTCCGCATGAGTAAACAGGAACATGCACATGAGCAGATCTCAAATGGGATCAGCCTCTCGGCGAGCCTGCCGCTTTACAGCGGCGGTGCGAACGAGGCGGGCATCCGATCGGGTGAGATCGGTGTGCGTGCAGCACAGCTGAAGACGGAGCGTGCGCGGGAAGATCTGAAATATGAGGTCATCTCTGCCTACTGGAATGCAGCCGAGGCTCTTCAAAAAATCGGTGTGCAGCGCACTACGGTGGATAACTACGAGGCGCATTTGAAGAATGTCTCTGTGCTCTATGAGGCAGGCGCACAGGCGAAAATAGATGTTCTGCGCTCCTCGGTGGAACTGTCGAATGCGCGGCAGGAACTTATCCGTGCGGAAAACAGCTATGAGGTCAATCTTTCTGCGCTGCGCAATCTGCTGAATATCGACCGCACGGAGCCGCTGCGCTTAACGACGGATGTTTCCTATCTTCCATTTACAGCCTCCATGCAGGACTGCATTGCCTACGCCTATCGCAATCGTCTCGACCTTGCCGCGCTGCGCGATACCTTGGCGCAGCGTGAGCTTGCTGTCGATATTGCAAAGGCAGGCAAAAAACCGACGGTGGATCTTACCATCGGTACAGGGCTTTCGAGTCAGTTTCGCCCGCAGCGCGATGACACCACAGATGTATCCGCAGGCCTCAGCGTTAAATGGAACATATTTGACAGTGGCGTGACGCGCGCTCAGATTGATACCGCGGAGGCAGAACGCGACATTGCACTGCTGACTGTCCGCAAAACAGAGGAGAGTATTGATCTCAATCTGCGGCAGGCATATCTCAATATGCGTGAGGCGGAGAAACGGTTCAGCACCACAGGAGATGCCGTAAATCAGGCAGAGGAGGACGTATTTATTGCGGGGGAGCGCTATCGTGCGGGCGAGGGGATTCTCCTTGACGTATTGGATGCGCAGCTTGCGCTGTCCAAGGCAAAGACGAACGCCATCAGCGCTCGCTATGATTATGCGCGCTGCCGCGCACAGGTTGAAAATCTCATGGGAATGGCGCTTACTGACAGTGAGCGCGCCGCCGCAGAGCGTCTTCCCTATGTGAGCGATGCAGAGCGTGAGAACGCCCGAGCAGCCTACGTCGAGGCGGGGGCTATGGATGCAGCGCAGAAAGGAGAGTGACCTATGACACACAAGAAACGCATCGTCATCGGCATGCTCGCGGCGGTCTTCTTCGTTGGCATGGGCATCTATTGGTATCTCTCTTCAGAGGCGACACAGGAGGCCGCAAAGGTCGTTGAAACCGTCCCCGTCACGCGTATGAATATCAAGTCCACCGTTGAGGCAACGGGCACCATCCGTCCGGTAAATTCTGTCGAGGTCAGTTCTAAGATTACCGCGCGCATCAGTTCTGTCCTTGTCAAGGAGAACGATACCGTCACAGCGGGGCAGATTGTTGCGACCCTTGACGGCAAAGATTATGAGGCAAAGCGCGAACAGGCGCAGTACAGTGTGACCAACACACGCGCCAAGTACAACCGCATGAGCTATTTAGAGAGCATCGGTGCAAAGTCCAAATCCGACCTTGAAGACGCAGCATACAACTATGACACAGCGCAGTCCACACTTGAGGTGGCGAACTCCGACGCAAATGAGACCATCATCACGGCACCTATCTCAGGCGTTGTCGTCGGCGAGCCAAAGACCGCGGGCACAATGGCGGTGCAGGGTTCTGATAACCCAACCGTCATCATGCGCATTGCCGATCTCTCATCCAAGCAGATCAAGGCAAAGGTGGACGAGACCGACATCGGCAGCATCCACATTGGGCAGACGGCAACCTTTACCGTTGATGCCTACACGGATAAGAAATTTACTGCACACGTATCGAAGATCTCTCAGACCGACGTGTCGAACACGTGGGATACAAGCTCTTCGGGCAGCGCATCGTCCTCCTCCAATGCCGTTATCTACTACTATGTGACCCTTGACGTGGATGATCCGGAAAGCAAACTCCTGCCGGCCATGACGGCACGCGTCATCATCAATACGGCAGATCGCAGCGGTGCACTTGTCGTGCCGCTCACAGCGCTTAAAACCGACGCAGCAGGCTCCTATGTCCTCGTGCTGAAAGAGGATGGGACACAGGAACAGCGCTATGTTGAGACCGGCATCTACAGCGATGAATATGTTGAGATCCTCTCAGGGCTCAGCGAGGGGGAAAACGTCGTTAATACCTACACGGCAAAGATCGTGACAAACAGCATTCAGGCGGGCGGGCCACCGCCATTCTGATACAGGGGGATTTCGATGGAAACAAAAGAAGCGCCCTCGACCATCCGCCTGCGCGGCATCCGAAAACTCTATCAGATCGGCGGAGAGACCCTCGCAGCGCTCGACAGCATCGATCTCGACATTCGGCGCGGTGAGTTCGCCGCACTTATGGGGCCCTCTGGCTCAGGGAAATCAACGCTCATGAACATCCTCGGCTGTCTTGATCGCCCGAGTAGCGGCTCTTATCGGCTGGATGGTGTGGAGGTTGCGGGGCTCAGCGATGATGCGCTTGCGGCAACGCGCAACAAGAAAATCGGCTTCGTCTTTCAAAATTTCAACTTGCTCCCGCGGATCTCCGCCCTTGAAAACGTCGCCTTGCCTCTCGTCTATGCAGGCATGCGCAAAAGAGAGCGCATGCAGCGTGCAGTGGAGATGCTCGCGGCTGTCGGGCTATCCGACCGCGGGCAGCATTTGCCGAGCGAACTCTCAGGTGGACAGCGCCAGCGCGTCGCAATTGCGCGGGCGCTCGTCAACGATCCGCACATCATCATGGCGGATGAGCCAACAGGAAATCTCGACACGAAGTCTACGAAGGAGATTATGGACATCTTCGAGACCATGCACGAGAAGGGGCACACCATCATCCTCGTGACCCATGAGCCGGAGATTGCCCTGCGTGCGAGCCGTCAGCTCCTCGTGCGCGATGGGAAAATCACGCGCGATGAGGGAAAGGGGGTCGTGATGGATGTTGTTTAAGGAATGTTTCATCATGGCGGTGAATGCCCTCCTCGCGAACAAGCTCCGCTCCCTTCTCACGATGCTCGGTATCATCATCGGTGTCGGCGCTGTCATTGCGATGGTCTCCATCGGTATGGGTGTTCGGACGAGTGTCGCAGACTCCTTTGCAAGTCTCGGTTCAAATATGCTCATCGTCATGCCCGGTTCATCCAATCACGGAGGCGTACGCGGCGCAGCAGGCTCGCGCAAATCGCTGAAATATGACGATGCAAAGGCGATTGCTGCAAAGATCAAGGGCATTGACTACGTTTCACCGGTCGTCTCCACCGCCTATCAGGCCGTAAACGGCAACCTCAACTGGAACACAACTGTCGAGGGCGTCACTCCAGAGCTGATGCAGATCCGTTCGCTGAAGGTTGAAAACGGCTCCTTCATCACGGCGAGTGACATCACGAAGCGCAGCCGCGTCGCCGTCATTGGTCCCACCGTTGCGAGCAATCTGTTCGGCACGGAGAACCCCATCGGGAAGAACATCCGCATCAACAATCAACCGTTCAAAGTCATCGGTATGACTGCGGAAAAGGGGCAGTCCATTGGACAGGATCAGGATGATGTCATCTACATCCCCATCACGACGGCACAGGAGCGCATGCTCGCCATTACTTACATCCACGCCATCAATATACAGGTCGAAAGTCCAGAGCGCATGAATCAGGTGCAGGCGGAAATAGAGACACTGCTGCGCCAACGGCACCATATCCACCACGGTGCGGAGGATGATTTCACCGTGCGCAACATGACGAGCCTCATGGAGAGCTTTACGGAGAATACGAATATGCTGACACTGCTCCTCGGCTCCATTGCAGGGATTTCACTTCTCGTTGGCGGCATCGGCATCATGAATATCATGATGGTTTCTGTTACCGAGCGTACGCGTGAAATCGGCATACGAAAGGCGCTTGGCGCAACCTCCGCCAATGTTCTCATGCAGTTTATGATTGAATCCATGGTGATCGGTCTTGTCGGCGGCATGATTGGGATTGGCATAGGGGTCTCCCTCTCCAAGGCAATTGGTGCCTTTGGCGGGCTTACAACGACGATCTCCATCCTGCCGATCCTCGTGTCATTCTCTTTTGCCGTCGGTATTGGTCTCTTCTTCGGTATTTATCCTGCGCGCAAGGCGGCACGGCTTGACCCGATTGATGCGCTGCGGTATGAATAACCCCTTTATACACGAAAAGCCCGTGCGGGACAATTTGCTTCGCACGGGCTTTTCTCTGCGTTATATTTACTGATTGATGATCAATGCCATAAAGACAAGATCCTCCGTATCGGAGATATTTTCGATGGCATGCACCTCGCCGTCGGCGCAGAACGTCGTCGTGCCGGGGCCGATCTCCATCTCCTTCCCGTTGTCGTTGTAGCGTGCATGTCCCGAGAGGATGTGATAGGTCTCTGTATTTCCCTCATGGCGGTGTACGCCCATTGACGCATGCGGCGGGATGGTGACACGTGCGTACATTCCACATTTGCCATTGAGCTCTGCCGGCGTGAGCAGCTTTTGGATGTGAATTGTGCCGTTTCCGCCAAACCTCTTCTCTGCGTCGATGTGTTCGGATGCGATGATAGCCATTGTGATTGCTCCTTTTTGCAGAGCACGCAGCTTGCCGCGCGCAAATAATAAGTGCTTCCTGCCGTAAATTTTGTTAGAATAGATAATATACTGCGATAATTTATTATTCGCGACGGAGGTGTTATTTTCCTTTGATTTACCTTTTGAAATTTGGTGCAAGCTGGATTTTGCCCCCGGGGATTTTTATTCTCTGTATGGCGGGGCTTGCCGTGTACATATGGAAAAAGCGCAGGGAGCGCCGTGCTGGGGGCGTCCTTATGCTGCTTTCCTGTATGCTCTATCTGTTTTCGACCGGTGCCGTTGCCGATCGGCTGATGGGGGATCTGGAGGGGGTATATGAAGTCCCCGAAGCACCGGAGGGCGATGTCATCATCATGCTGGGCGGCGGGGCGATCGCAGGTGTTCGGGATGTAGACGGTGTTGGGATGCTCGCACAAAGTCCCTCGGCGCGTCTTTTGACCGTCGTACGCCTCTATCGCATCCATCACTTGCCGATTCTTCTCTCGGGGGGGCAGGTGTTTAGTGATACGGGATCCGAAGCTGAGATTGCGCGGCGTGTTCTGCGCTCTCTCGGGGTACCGGATGAGATGATCTACACGGAAACGCAGAGCCGCACGACTGGACAGAACGCGCAATATACGACACAGATTTTGCGGCGTGAGGGATTTGTGCACCCGATCCTTGTTACCTCCGCATTTCATCTGCCGCGTGCCGTGCTCAACTTTGAAAAAGAGGGCGTTTCCGTCACACCATACCCTGCGGATTTTTGGGTGAGCGCAGCCCCACAGTTCTATGCGATGAAGCTTGCCCCCAGTGCTGGAGCACTTCTTGTAAACACTGTATTTTTGCAGGAAAAACTGAGGACATTTGTCACGCAGTATAT
>CALIBA010000271.1 GCA_938045435.1 uncultured Selenomonas sp. | reverse complement strand
GATGGATGCCGCAGCGCTTTTTTGTCGTGTCCCCACCAAAGCGACCTTTCATAAAGCAGGCGTACGACCGCTTGCAAAGCAAGGTGCGGGCGTGTGCCTCTTTGCCCCATCCTGTATCGCACTGATACGCATGTTGTCGCAGCGCCCCATTCTTGCTATACTCCTTTCAACAAGAACATACGTTTGAAAGGAGTATCGTAGATGAATGACAAAAGTACCCATCCTGCTGCAAAGGCACCGCAGGAAAACCGCCGCGATTTTCCCGCGCTGACGAAGGCAGATGAGGACGCACTGATCTGCCGTGCCGTGCGTGGGGAATGCACTGCGATGCATGAGATCTGTGCGCGGTATAGGGGGCTGATCCTCAGTGAGGCACGCGCCTCCTACCTAAAGAATGCGGCACTTGCAGCAGATGCCGAGAGCATCGCTTCGCTCGCCTTCCTGGAGGCACTGCACGACTATGACCCGAGGCATGGTGCGCCCTTTGCAGCGCTTGCAAAGAGCCGCGTCCACGGAGCGCTCTATACGGCCTTTCGCCGTGCACGGCGCGACTGGATGCGCACCTGTCACCCGGAGCAGGATGGTACGGGCGACTGCTGGGAACGCTGCGCCGGTACAACGCGCCCAACAGAAGCAGCCGATCTGCGCCTTTTCGTACACGGCATTCTGCGGCGGACGATGCACCTCCTCACGGAACGGGAAAAGGCGGTACTCTCTCTGCACTTTTTTCGGGATCTCACGCTGCGCCACATTGCCTCGCTCCTAGAGACATCGCCAAACGCCATCAGTAAGTGCAAGGCAAATATCGTGCGCAAGCTGCGCACGGCAGCATTCGTCCTGCAGCCCTGCTGAACCGTCCGTACTTACACTGCTGCACGAAATGAGATATTCGTTTCGCGCAGCAGTTTTTCTTTTTGCGCTTTCAGAAATACTGCAGCACGGCAAAATTACACCGCATATGCCATAAAACGAAAATGAGCATAGACTGTGACTATGGCAACGGAAGATAGAATGATTCTCTCTTATACTATGTCATACGACTGAGATACATTTTCATATGAAGAGGGGGCATTGCTGCGGCAACGCTTCCCATAAAGGAGTGGTTACATTGTCAGAGACAGCAAAACAAGAGATGGGGCATGAGTTCCTCGCACGCCTTGGCAAGACGCGTCTGCGTCCGGGGGGACGAGAAGCGACGGAGTGGCTCCTCGGGCATGTCGATTTTACTGCGGATACCCGCGTGCTGGAGGTCGCCTGCAACATGGGGACGACGATGGTCGCGCTCGCAGAGGCGCATGGCTGCCGCATCACGGGGCTGGACATGAATCCGAAGGCGCTTGAGAAGGCACGTGCCAATATTGAAAAACATGGACTGAATGATGTCATTGATGTGGTAGAGGGAAATGCACTCGCGCTGCCGTTCCCGGATGCCTCATTCGACGTCGTCATCAACGAGGCGATGCTGACGATGCTGCCGCGCGATAAAAAGAGCGTGGCGGTGGGCGAGTATTTCCGCGTGCTGAAGCCGGGCGGCATTCTCCTCACGCACGATGTCGCGCTGCGCACGGCGGATGAGGCACAGTGCGCGGAGCTGCGTGCGGGGATTTCGCGCGCCATCAATGTGAATGTCGATCCCATGCCGATCGATACGTGGCGGGATCTCTTTGAAAACACAGGGTTTAAGATAGAGATTCAGACCGGCGATATGACGCTGCTTGACCCCGTAGGACTGGTGCGTGATGAGGGCTTTGACGGCGCCATGAACATCATCCGCAACGGGCTGCGGACGGAGAACATCGAGCGTTTCCGCCAGATGTTCAACTTCTTCTTCGACCACACGAAGGAGTTCGCCTATATCGCTGTTGTGAGCAAAAAGTAAAGGATCTGTACGCTGCTCCCCACAGAAACGGCGCTGCCCGAATCATGCCGGCAGCGCCGTTTTGCTGTCCAAGGACATGCGGCAAACACGCACAACGATTCCTGCATGTCCCTATAACATGTATTGCAGCGCCTATATGTGGAAAGATTTGCACAATGTGCGCGAATATGTTAGGATAGGGCGGTGTGTTTTTACTCTATGTTGTCGCTGCGGGCAGCAGATTCCATCTGCACCCGACGGCAGGAAAAGTTCATAGGAGGTTCATCATGAACGATGAAAAGAAACATGCGGACGTGATTGCCCATGAGGCAAAGCGTACCGCAGCCGCAGGTGCACTGTTCGCCGCAGCCTGGGTATTGCTCGGCTTTGGCCTTGCAGACGTCGATGCAGACATCGCAGGTTTTCCGCTCTGGACGCTGACGAGCTCTGTCGGCGTGCTCATCATGGGCACCATACTCGCCGTATCGCTTGCGTGTTCGGCGAAGGATGTTCCATTTGATGCAAAAGAGGAGGAGACACGATGAACAGCATCCTCATGCTCCTCCCCCTGCTCGCCTTTATGGCGGCCATGCTCGCGCTCGGTGTCTATGTGCGGCGACAGAGCCATGCAGGCGGCTTTCTCTCGGGGTATTTCGTCGGCGGTCAGTCACTCGGTGCCTTCGTCCTTGCGATGACGATGGTCGCAACTTACAGCTCCGTCAGCTCCTTTGTCGGCGGGCCGGGCATGGCGTATGAGATCGGCTTTGGCTGGATCTATATGGCAGTCATACAGACCATGACCATCTTCCTCGTACTCGGTATTTTCGGAAAAAAAATCGCCCTGCTCGCGCGCCGCATCGGCGCCGTCACGATTGTGGACATCCTGCGCCATCGCTATCAGTCGGATGCACTCGCGGCATGTGCGGCGCTCGCCATTGTCGTATTCTTCGCAGCGTCCATGGTCGCGCAGTTCGTCGGCGGCGCGCAGCTCTTTGCCGCCGTCACGGGCTACCGCTATGAGCTGGGGTTGGTGCTCTTTGGCATCGTGGTCGTCCTCTATACCTCGATTGGCGGCTTCCGCGCAGTGGCGCTGACGGACACCTGCTGTGCCATCGTGATGATGCTCGGCATCGTGATTCTATTTTACTATGTGCTGGATGCGGGCGGCGGCCTTTCCAGTATTCTAAATGAACTGCGCACCACGCACCCGGAGATGCTGACGCCGACGGCAGCGGGCCGCATGCCCATCTCCCTTTATATCTCCCAATGGCTGCTCGTGGGTGTACTCACCATCGCCCTGCCGCAGTCCGTCGTCCGCGGCATCAGCTACCGAAGCAGCCGCGATATGCACCGCGCCATGGTGATCGGGACAATTGTCATTGCCTTTATGAACATCGCCGTCAATCTCGTAGGCGTCCTCGGCCGCGGCGTCCTCGGTGTCCCTGCCAAGGATATTGGCGGCGTGGACAGCGTGATTCCGCATCTGATGGCCGCCGTCGTGCCGCCTGCACTCCTCGGGTTTGCCATCATCGGCCCGCTTGCAGCGTCCATCTCGACCATCTCGGGCGTGCTCATCGTCGCCTCATCTGCCGTCGTAAAGGATGTCTACCTGCACCATATGAAGCAGCGAGGGCAGGAAGTGTCCGACAAGACCCTGCGACATCTCTCCATGGGCGTCACCGCAGCGCTTGGCATCCTCGTCTTCATCCTCGCCATTGCGCCGCCATCGCTCATCTGGCTGATCAATATGTTCGCCTTTGGCGGTCTTGAAACAGCGTTCTTCTGGGTGCTCGTCTTCGGTCTGTTTACAAAATCAGCAACGCGCACGGGCGCTCTTTTCTCTATGGCAGGCGGTACACTCATCTACTGCGGCGCAATGGCGGCAGGACTAAAACCGTTTGGTCTGCATCCCATCGCCATCGGCATCACCGCATCCCTGTTTCTTTTCCTCCTCGGAAATCTCTTAGAGCAGCGCAGCGGAAAGGGAAAGGCTTGACTTTTCACTTTGTGCAACCTATAATAAAGACATAAAAAGAGTGACTGATGTTTGGTACCGTCGGTCTCTCCCCAGAATTAAATTTATTCTTGAAGAAGGAGCCGACGCGAACCGTTGTCGGTTCTTTTTTCTGTCTATCTAAAAATCAGAAATATGATGTTCACCGCGAGCGTCGCCGCCCCGATGAGGAGTGAGAGCTTTTCATAAAGCGTCACGCACATCACCCCCTGCAGGGGAAACCAACTGTCATCAGTCACCGCTTGTCATTATAGCATAAAGTTTCTGCCAATAGAACAGGAAGAATTCTGTTCTATTTTTTTGTCTCAGACGCCGCCTCGACAAGCGGGACGAAGTACGCCTCCGTCCCTGCGATCTCCTCGGGGGAAAAGCGTGCACCGACGGCAGACGGCGCCCCAAAGAGCATGAAGCACGAGAGCGTCAAAAAGCCCTCTTTCTCGCCGGAGTCTACTGTATGAACGAAATGCGGCTGACGGATGAAGGTTTGATACATCGCCTTTTTGCTCTCACGGCAGATGATTTCGTCCTCGTTTTCCACCTGTTTTCTCAAAGGGATGGTATGGCTGCATCCGTGCTTTTCTACGATGCTGACGTTGCGTCCCTCGCGCCCCCAAATCTCCTTGCGGATGTACGCACCATCCGCGCATGTGTCAAAATCGTCCGCAAAGTACGAAGGCGTAAGATAGCGCTCGATGATGCCGCACTCATGGGCGGTGAAGAACTGCCGCGTGCGTGCGAGTGCATAGACGAGCGCCATAAAGGACTTGTTCTGCAGGATGATTGCCTCGGGCGGGTTGAACAGGGAGAATTTTCCCGCTTTGTAAAGCTCCAGGAACATCTGCCCAAGCGGCTCGCCTTCCATCGTTTGCTCGTCGATGAGGATCTCCATGGGGTGCAAACGGTAGAGCGCCCCCGCATACCCGCCATCGGTGAGCGGGATGCCCGCCGCATCGAGCGCCATTTCATAGAACGAGAGAAAGCGAATATCGGCATGGGGTGCCCCCTCCTGCATCTGCCGCATGAGAAAGCGCGTTGTCGAAAAATCCTCGGGATAATCCTCAAAACAGGAGAATACAAAGGGACGGCATGAGAGCGTCTTTTCCCGAAGATCTGCAACGGGCATACAAAGCGCCGCGTGGATGCGGGCGAGAAAAGCGCGCAGTGCGCTTAGTGCGCCTTCGTTGGGGTCGCCCATGCCAAAATAGTCTGCCGCAACGCCGTTTGCATAGAACGACTCGACGATAAAACAGGGCGTATCTGCATTGATCTCTACCATATGGATATGCCCCTGCGCATCCAGTACAAAATCAAAGCGCGAGAGCCATGTGGGAAGATGAAAGGCATTCGGCAGATGCAGATAGGGCAAAAGCTGCGCGGGCATGTCCATCGCACGCGCAAAATCGGCGGGCGCATGCTGAAAGACCGCCGCCGCCTTGCAAAAGATGCGAAAGAGCGCGGCAGACGCCATGCGCAGTTCGTCATAAAAATGCTGCGGAAATGTCTGCACGGTATGCGTCGGATAGCGGTCGGCATAATCGCCGTACTGGATGTATGAAAAAATATCTGCATCCAGCCGGTCAATGTAGGTTGCTTTCATATCGGGCCTCATGAACCGCCGGAGGAGCGGATGCCCGCACGGCCAAAGCCGGACTTGCGGCTGATGCTGCTCGACTGATCGCTCCGTTTGGATTCGTAATCACCGCTGCGCCCCGTAAACACATGGCTTACGCCGTGTCCGTGCGTGCCCCCCGTTTTTCCGGCGGTATAGGGTGCGGGAAGCGGCTCTACGGTACCATGCACACGGTAGATCATGGCATCGGCATCCATCGCGCCGCCGGGATATGAAAACCCGTGAAAGGCAAAGTACTGCACGGCAATCGGCGCCAGCAGGCTCGCCGTGCCGTATGTCCAGATGAGATTGCCCGCCGTATCGCGGCGAAATGTCACGGCTGTGTCATTGTCGTAGAGCGCTGTCTCCGTTCCGTCCCCATTGTTGAGCAGGGAAAACCGTCTGCCAAACGCATCCGAAAGCCGCGCCTCGCCTGCGTTCCACGCGGGATGAATGAGGTCACACGCGGCAAAGGCAATATCGTTGCGGTAGTGATAGGCCGCGCCAAGTCCGGCGACGGATGCAAATGCGGCGACAAGAAGCGCCGCCTTTTTTCCCATATTCTCCATGCAGCCCCCCCCCCTCCCTATACGAGCATCGCTCAGTGCACCGCGCCGCTGATGACAAGCGAAAGTCCAACGAAGATGCCAAAGACCAAAATCCCCGCCGCCGTATTGCCCTTTTGAATCTCTGCGGCAAGCGCATATTTGCGGTGCCAGAGATTGATTACGAAAAAGCCCAGAATAAAGCACACAATGCCAAGCGCGGCATAGACAGCGCTTGAGAGCACGCCCTGCATAAAGTCCGGTGCGGCGGCTTCATAGACGGGGGATAAAATGACAGCACGCAGGATCTCCCCGATCCCGATAAAAGAGCCTGCCGAGAGCCATGCAACGGCGCGGTTGCCCCGCCGAATCTCCTCGGCGAAATCGCCGGGGATAAAAAGGTCAATCACCGCATTGGACACAATCATCAGCAGTATGCCAAATGCCGCATAAAATATGGTGAGCATCAGGTCGGACAGATAGATCATGGAAGCCTCCTTTGTACTGGGGTGCTAAACTGCGCAGATACCGCTGCGCTTTTCTCCTGTGCGCTCTTTCGTACGCGGTCAGTGGTTCTTGCGGTAGTGCTTGTTTTCGAACGTCTGCACAGGTGCCGTACCGGCAGCGGCAGGCGCACTTTGCGCGGCGGATGCAGGGCCGGATGCAGGCTTTTCAAGAACAACGGCGGCGCGTCCGCGTTCATCGCCCGCGCGTACGAGTTCGGCGTACCGGGCGAGCGTATGACTGCGTTTCATCTGCTCCTCCAGAGGTGTCGTATCAGGCTCCGCCGCGCAAAGAACGATATGTGCAGCACCGCTCGGATCAGCCGTAATGTAAGCAAGCTCCTCCTTCGTACGGATGACAATGGGGCGCTCTGGGTTCGTCTCATCTGCAAAGGCATCCTGCACCCATCCGTCCACCCCCTCGATGAGGTCAAGCGCAGCAGTGGCAGCATCCACATCCGCCGTATACATCACTGCACCGCCCTCATCTGCCTGCCGCGTATAATACGGCGCATCCGACAGGTGTTCGTGGAGCACATAGGGCACGCCGAGAAAGCGGCGGAACTGATGCCATTCCTGCACATCGGACACTATGTTTATGACAAAGTATATGATGCTGAAAAGACCAATCACAGCGAATATGTATGCGCCAATATTCTCGCCGTACCGCAGGAACTTGGTCTGTATGCGCATCTGCATAGCACGGCGTACAGCAGCAGAATCATCCACGGGAACAATATCAGAGGACGCAATCTTTTGCCCCTGTGCAGCAATCTTTACGCTGCCCCAGTCCTCAAGGAAAAAAGTATTCTTCCCATCGTCGCTCTCATACTGGAAATACACTGCCTCATCCCCAACGGAGGCATCCGTATCGCCCCATACCCCCGTCACAACCTGCACGCCCTTATCATGCAGACGATAGCCGGTGGGCGGCTTTCTGCGCGAGATGGGGACAGAGCGCATGCATGTGAGACCGCCGTCTGCGATGCTCAACCATGCGCGCAGTTCCTTCGCGGTCCCGCTGTCATCCGCATCGGCAATGAGACCATACTCCGTCCATGTATCGTCCGATGTCTTTTCGCGGTAGCGGATCTTCTCGGCAATCGTGTACCGCTTTCCCTCGATGAAAAGGCCTGTCCAACAGTCAAACTCCATCCTACCCTCCTGTGGCAAAGGCGCCCATAGCGTTTATCACAGCATTTGTGTATTGTTGTTTTTCAAAAAGATTTTTCGGTGCGTACTGGATTTCGGCTGCTGTGGCAGGGACAGGAACACCGCTCCTATGCTTGCAGGCAGACGCCTGCAAATTGCAAGATATGGATAAGGAGAAGCGTATTCTGTGATCTGTGCGGATAGCGGCGGACGAAGTATGCGCGTCAAGCGTATGGTGCATATGCGTATCGCTTCGCGGCAAGCAGGAAGTAAGTGTCCGCGTCAGCCTTCAAAAAGCGCCGGAGCGGTCCGTACGTCCGGCGGAATCTTTTTCAAAAAGCGCTGTTCATTTATAGATGCAGCGCCGCCCGCACTGCGGGAGCGCCCTGTGCAGCCTCATCGTTCATCTGCACCTGAACCAGAGCGCGTCCCTGTCCCCGCCGCAGCAGCCGAAACGGCCCTGCGGCATATCCTCTTAAAGTTTGCCAATGATCTCCTCGAGCGCACTCGCATCGCCCGCCGCACCCCCGTCCGTATGCTCATAAAGTGCCGCATCACAGGCAAAGAGCTGCGGGGTATAATCGACGGTAACAGAGAGCAGTGCATGGTCGATCATGAGAGAAACCTCCTCTGCTTTTCCCACCGTCTCCCGCAGGAGCGTGCGCACCGCCGTACGGTCATAGTCAATCGTACGAACCTCGTCGATGTCATAGCAATAGGACGTCTGATTGCCCTCCTTGTTAAAGACATAGCCCATACCCGCACCGCGCAGCACCTTGCTGGAGCTGCGCTGACGAACCATCTGCTGAAGCGTACGAATGAGACGCCGACGCGCCCTGTTCTCCTCGATGGCGGCATCAAAGGCAAAATCCATCCCCGCCTTTGCCTGTGCAATCGCACGCCCAAGCGCCTCCTTTTCGCTCATGAGCGCCTGCCACGCGGCAAGCACTGCCATGGGCGCATAGCCAAGCGCCGACTTTTCGCTGCAATCATAGGACACATCTGCCTGCTCCGGAACCACCTTGCTGCGCAGATGTTTTTCCGTCACCGTCATAACGTTGTCCACATCGTCCAGATAGCCGGCAGCAATCTCCATCAGCGCACTGAGCCGCTTCTGGAACTGAAATGCTTCTTTGAGATTCATCTGATCCTCCATCACTTTCTAAAGGCTCCTCATAGATTCCTCACTGCGCAGCTCTGCCCCTATGCTACAGTGCAAACACAATCCATTCCACAAGCAGCACCATCACACTTGCACCCGCCGCCACGCGAAAGAGGCTCGCGCCGCTGCACGAGAGATAAATGGCAAAGGCGAACGCCGCCGCCCCCGCAAGAGGGGTGCGCGTCGCCTGCACAATCGCGGGAAACGTCATGACGGCGAGCGTCACATACGGGACATAGAAAAGAAACGAGCGCACAAAAATATTCTTGATCGTACGGCGCAGAAGAAGCACCGGGAACACGCGAATGGAAACCGTCACCGCCGACATGACAGCAATGTAGACCCAGATCTCATCCATTGCTCTCCTCCTGCTCTCCCTGCACGGGAAAGAGCACCGCACCAACCCCTGCGATGAGGAGCGTGAGGAAAATCGTGCGCGTGCCACTGGAGAGTTCGCCAACCAAAGGAGCATATGAGGCCGCAAACGACAGCAGGAAACTCATCCCCACCATGCCGGCAATGGGGCGGCTCTTTTTCGCTGCGGGCAGAATCACCCAGACGAACATCCCATAGAGTGCAACCGCGAGCGCAGAGAGCACCGCCGCCGGGAGAATCCCGCCCATCATGACGCCGATGGAGGTGCCCACCGCCCAGCTTGGGATGGAGATCGCCATCGCGCCATAATTATAATACGGGTGCACAACCCCTCCGCGTGCAACCGTAATGCCGAAAATCTCATCCGTCACCCCGAGCGCCACAAAAATCCGATGCCGCAGCGGCAGGTCAGACGCAAAGCGCTGTGTCGTCGCTGCCGCCATGAGAAAATAACGTGCATTCGCCACAAGCGTCAGCACGGCTATCTCAAGATAGGACGCATGTGCTGCGATGAGCGTAAAGCCCGCATACTCCCCCGCCGATGCAATATTCAAAAGGCTTGCAATAAATCCTTGAAATGGCGAGAGCCCTGCCGTTTTCGCCAGAATCCCAAGCGTAAACGAAATCACAAAATAGCCGAGCGCGAGCGGCACACCGTCATGCACCCCATCCATAAACACCGCACGCCTGGATGCACCGAGTTCCATCTGTTTCATCCCATGCCACCTCACATAATATCTCATTATTATAAAATAAATTGAGCAGATTGTAAATTCAATTATCGCAAATGTGACGGACAGCACACGCAGCGCAAACCAAAAGCCTCCGCCTCATACAAAAAACGCCCGACAGGCGGGCGTTTCTCCAAAAATCTCAAAGCGTCTTTCTGCGCTGCTCCTTTTCCAGATGGACGAGCAGGACGGATAGATCGGCAGGAGAGACTCCGCTGATGCGCGATGCCTGCCCGATGGAGCGCGGGCAGACCGCAGCGAGCTTTTCCGCCGCTTCGATGCGCAGCCCCTTGATCGCCGCATAGTCCGTGGACGCCGGAATACGGCGGCTTTCCAGCCGCTCCATGCGGTCAATCTGCTCCTGCTGTTTGCGGATGTAGCCGTCATAACGTACAGTAATCTCGACCTCCTCGCGCACATCATCTGCGAGCGCGGGCAGGTCAAAAAGCGGCGCAAGCGCCTCATAACTGCCCTCACGGCGCAGCAGGTCAAAGAGCGTCATCGGCACGCGCAGCGGCAAAAATCCCGCATCCCTAAGGAGCGCCTCCGTCTCTATAGAGGGACTGAGCCTTATCTCCCTCAGATCCTTCAGCGCATGTTCGATGGCCGTGCGCTTTGCCGTAAAGCGTGCCCAGCGTGCGTCCGTCACCAGTCCCACCGCCCGTCCGCGCGGCGTCAAACGCAGATCCGCATTGTCCTGCCGCAGGATGAGCCGATACTCCGCGCGGCTCGTCATCATGCGGTAGGGCTCCTCTGTGCCCTTGGTCACAAGGTCGTCGATGAGAACGCCGATATACGCCTCATAGCGGCGCAGAATGAGCGGCTCCTCTCCCGTCACCGCACGCGCGGCATTGATGCCCGCGATAAGGCCCTGCGCGGCGGCCTCCTCATAGCCGCTCGTACCGTTCGCCTGTCCCGCCGCATAAAGCCCCGCCACATTTTTGACCGCAAGCGTTGCCGTCAGCTGCAACGGGTCGAGGCAGTCGTATTCGATGGCGTAGCCCGGGCGCATGATGCGGGCATGTGCAAGCCCCGGGATGGTCGTGAGGAACGCCTCCTGCACATCGCTCGGCAGGCTCGTGGACATCCCCTGCACATAGATCTCATTCGTATGAAGCCCCTCCGGCTCCAAAAAGAGCTGATGCCGCTCTTTATCCGGAAAGCGTGCAATCTTCGTCTCAACAGACGGGCAGTAGCGCGGCCCGATGCCCTCAATGACCCCATTTGCCATCGGTGCGCGGTGGAGGTTCGCGCGGATGACGGCATGTGTGGCTGCGTTCGTATAGGTCAGATAACAGGGGATTTGCGTTTGGGGCATCTCCTCTGTCATAAACGAAAAGGACGGTGCGGCTGGGCTGCCCTCCTGTAGGGAGGTCTTGCTGAAATCAATGCTCCGCCGATCAAGACGTGCAGGTGTTCCGGTCTTAAACCGCATGAGCTTCAACCCGAGCGTGCGCAAAGAGTCTGAGAGCGCCATCGCAGGCCGCTGTCCGTTCGGACCGCTGTCATAGATCGTCTCGCCGAGGATGATACGGCCGCGTAGATATGTCCCCGTCGCGAGAATGACGGCACGCGCCGAAAGAGCCTCCCCCGTCTCGCAGCGGACACCCGTGACCCGCCGCCCCTGTGGCGTTTCCTCTGCGATAAGCTCCGTCACGAGCAGCTGACGCACATCGAGATTCTCTGTATTCTCAAGCGTCTCCTTCATGATGCGCTGATAGAGGAATTTATCCGCCTGCATCCGCAGGGCGTGCACCGCAGGCCCCTTGCCTGTATTCAGCAGACGGCGCTGGATGGATGCCCTGTCCGCTGCAATCCCCATCTCTCCACCGAGTGCGTCGATCTCGCGCACGAGATGGCTCTTGCCGGGGCCGCCGATGGACGGGTTGCACGGCAGCATGGCGATGTTGTCGAGCGAGAGCGTCAGGATGAGGGTGCTGCGCCCCATCCGTGCCGCCGCGAGCGCGGCCTCAACGCCCGCATGACCTGCGCCGACGACGATAATATCATAGTCCGTAGTGCTGCTCAAATAGATTCTTCCTCTGCTTTCATCCTCAAGATTGTCATGCTTTTCATCGTCGAATGCGTGATTTTCAGTTTATGAGATGCCGAAAAACGACCGCCGGCGCAGCGCACAGCGTACATCTGCCGCAGCTTTTGCCGATCAGATGATGACACCCCTTTACTTTCCAAGGCAGAACTCGCTGAAAATACGGTCGATGAGATCGGTATCCACCGTCTCACCGAGGATCTCACCGAGTGCCTCATAGGCACCGCGCAGATCGATGGAGACAAAATCCGTCCCCATATCTGCCGCAAGGGTGCACATCGCCTCATCGAGGAGCGCTGCCGCGCGGCCAAGCGCCTCCACCTCACGCTCCTTGTTCGGGAGCGCACCATCGTCAAGATCGCCCTCTACCTGCACCGCCCCGTCTGCAATCGCGCGGCGCAGTTCGTCAAGGCCTGCCCCTGTACGCGCCGAGACGAAAAGGACATGCGCGGAAAGCGCCGAAAAATCCTCCGCCGTCAGGACGGGCGCACAATCACTCTTGTTGCAGAGCACAATCATATGTGCACGGCATCCCTTCAGCCGCGCAATCAGTGCGTCATCCTCGGCGGTGCGTGCCGCCGCCCCATCAAAGACAGCGAGAATCAGCTCTGCGCCGAGAAGATGTTCCTCCGTGCGTGCGATACCAAGCTGCTCGACGGTATCATCCGAGGTGCGCAGCCCCGCAGTATCGAGAAGACGCAGCGGGATACCCTCGACGCTCATCTGTTCTTCAATCACGTCGCGCGTCGTACCGGGCACATCGGTGACGATGGCACGCTCTGTGCCAAGGAGTGCGTTCAG
This sequence comes from uncultured Selenomonas sp., assembly GCA_938045435.1. Lineage (GTDB taxonomy): Bacteria > Bacillota > Negativicutes > Selenomonadales > Selenomonadaceae > Centipeda. The sequence continues at coordinate 9,840 of CALIBA010000271.1, read as the reverse complement.
CAGACTGGACTTGCCGACATTCGGACGCCCGACGATGACCGTTTTGATGCCCTCGCGCAGAGCACGCCCCGTCTTGGCCCCCCTCATCAGGCGCGTGACGGCATCGTGTGCTGCGGCAATCTCCGTCCGAAGCGCATCCCGCTCCATATCCTCCACATCATCCTCTGGAAAGTCAATGCCCGCCTCAATCCGTGCGATGCTGCCGAGCAGACGCGTCCGCACCGCCTCAATGGCATGGGAGAATGCGCCCGCGATACGCTCCTGTGCCGCCCTTGCTGCACGTTCGCTTTTGGCAGCGATCAGCTCCATCACGCCCTCAGCACGCGCGAGATCAAGCCGTCCGCTCAGAAATGCACGCTTTGTAAACTCTCCCGCTTCGGCCGGACGCGCCCCCGCCTCCCATGTCCGAAGGAGTACCGCACGCAGGACAATATTGCCGCCGTGACACTGGAGCTCCACCGTATCTTCGCCCGTATAGGAGTGCGGCGCACGCATATAGAGCAGGATGCAGGCGTCGAGCACAGTACCGTCCGCACGGACGACATGCCCATAGCACGCGGTATAGGGCGCCATTTCCCTCACATCTCTGCCTGTGGCAGAGCGAAAAACGCGACAGGCAACAGAAAGCGCCTCACTGCCGCTCACGCGGACGATGCCGATGCCGCCCGCACCGCGCGGTGTCGCAATCTGGCTGATGGTGTCCTCTGTCATGGCGCTCCTTTCAAGATATGGCTTTTTTACAAAAAACGTATAGAAACGAGGCGGGTGCATCCTCCAACGATGGGCTGATGCACCCGCTTTACTGCTCAGTATTCATAGCGGTCATATCCGCCGTCCTCATAGTCACGCGTGTATTTCTTGCGCCGCGGAACGATGACGACATAACGGCGCGGGTTCTCCCCCGCACTGTACGTGGTGACGCGCCTATTGTCCTGGAGTGCCATGTGGATGATCTTGCGCTCGTGGCGGCTCATAGGCTCTAGGTGGATCTCCTCACCGATGCGGCACGCCTTATCCGCAAGGTGCCCCGCAAGCCGTGTGAGTGTCTCCTCACGGCGTGCACGATAGTCCTCCACATCGAGAATGATGCGGGTGTAGCCGCTCTCGGGCGTCTTGTTGACGACGAGGTTTGTTAGGTACTGCAAGGCATCCAGTGTCGATCCATGCTTTCCGATGAGAATGCCGAGGTTCTCACCCCGGATATTGTAAACAACCCCCGTATCGGTGTCGATCCTGCGCAGTGTCACAGAAAGGTGCATGGCAGAAAAAATCGCCTGCAAAAAGGTCTCCGCACGCGCAAGCAGTTCCGGCGCGGGCGGCTGCAAAGACGCGCTGCCGCGCCGCACACGGCGTTCTTCTACAGGGGATGCACCGTCATAGGAAGGACACGCCTCCGAAGCATCCGCCTCTGCGGTACGCTCTGCAGGTGTGCGCAAATCGGTATGAAAACGCCGCGGTGTCTGCGAAAACGCACGCGGGCTTTCCTGTTGATACGTCGGCTGCGGCGGCGCCGGTCTTTGCTCTGTCTGCGGCACGATCACGGGATGCGTCGTCACGCGAATGCGTGCATCGCGCTTCCCCCACAGCCCCAAAAAGCCGCGCGAGGGCTGCTGTAAGACTTCGTAGGTGACCTCTGCGCGGCCGCAGCCAAGTTTATCGAGCGCCGCAGAAAGGGCCTCCTCGACGGTTTTCCCCTCTGCCTCGATGATCTCTGCCATGCTAGATCGCCTCCTTTGCCGCGGCACCCTCGCTGCGGTACATCCACCACTGCTGCACGATCTGCACAAGATTCATCGTCACCCAGTAAAGGACAAGTCCTGATGGGAAATTCAGACTGATCCAACCGATGAACAGCGGCATAACGGTCATCATGATCTTCATCTGTGCATTCATCTCCGTGCTCGTCATCTTCTGCTGGATGAATGTCGTGAGCGCCGAGAGAACCGGCAGGATATAAAGGGGATCGGGGTCACTCATACTCGGCAGCCAGAGAAATACGGCCGCCGCCTCGCTCGGATAGGCGAGGTTGAAAAGAGCATAATACATCCCCATGAGAATTGGCATCTGTACGAGGAGCGGCAGACAGCCCGCAAGCGGGTTGACACCTGCCTCGCGGAAGAGTTCGCCGGTCTTTTGCTGAAGCATCTGCGGATTGTTCTTATATTTCTCCTGAATCTTTTTCATCTTCGGCTGAATTTCCTGCATCGCCTTCATCGACTTCACCTGTTTGACCGTGAGCGGATAGGTCACAAGCTTGATGAGGATGGTGAGAAGAATGATGGGAAAGCCGTAGCTTTCAAGACCGACGGAACTGGTGATGGTATAAAATGCACCGAGAATCATCTGGAGCAGGTGGATGATGGGCGAAAACAGGTCGCTGAAAAATTCGATCAACGGTAGTTCCTCCTAATATCTCTGGAAGTATGGGTTATCTCGTCTGCTGCTGGATATGAATGTGCTCTTAAGGTCTACTCTGCAATCGTCATGGAAAGCTTTGGTACATACGACGGCGGTGCTGTTACATGTACACACTACGGCACGGGGTCATAGCCGCCCGCATGAAAGGGATGACAGCGCAGGATGCGCCTTACGGCAAGCCATCCGCCGCGGCGCACCCCATGGCGAACGATGGCTTCCATCGCATACGCCGAACAGCTTGGATAGTACCTGCAGTGCGGCGGCATGAGCGGAGAAATCGCGCTGCGATAAAAAGAGATGAGAAGAAGGAGCAGCCGTTTCATCGGTGCCCCTCATCATGCGTGCCTCCGTGCGCAAAAAGCTTGGCACGGCGCAGGAGCGCACGCAAATCCTGCTGCACATCCTGCATTTTGACGCCTTCCATGCCGGCGCGCGCGATGAGCAGCAGCCCCGCGTCCGCGCACAACTCATGCTGCATATGGCGATAGGCCTCTCGCATGAGCCGCTTCATCCGGCTGCGCTGCGCAGCGCAGCCGAGTTTTTTTCCTGCGGCAAAGGCGACCTTGCCCGCAAAGCGCGGTGTACGCAGCACGCAGAGGATCATGCGCCGCCCCGTATAGGAAGTGCCTGTATGGTAAATATGTTGGAAATCATTGCGCCGTTTAATGATCTTCGTGCGCGGGAGCGTATATCTCTTTTTCATCATCCGTTAAAAAAGAGGTCACCCGCGGTGACCTCGTAGCCTGCTTACGCTGAAAGCTTCTTTCTTCCGCGCTGACGCCTTCTCTGAATCACGAGGCGGCCGCCTTTCGTCTTCATGCGTGCACGAAATCCATGTGTTTTCTTTCTCCAATGATTGTTCGGCTGGTATGTTCTTTTCACCTCTCGTCACCTCCTTTTCTGCCGCACGTACTGCGGCAGGTGCCACGAGACGCGGGACGTTCAAATCAAAGTCTTATTTGTCGCTATTATAGACGAAGGTACATCGTACTGTCAAGGCAATATCCAAAGGCAGCCGCGAATTTTTCCCACAAAAGACATTCGGAACTGTTGATAAGTAGGACGATTTTTGTTAGAATAACTCTGCCTCATTGTGGAAAACTCATGAAAAGAGCATTTTATATGCCTCTTTTCTCCTATTTTTATCATCAATTTTATCCACAGCTGTGAATAACCCTGTGGATAAAAGATTTTTCAGCGATTTTTTGAAGGGGATTCAAACCTATGTCCGAAGCAGAACATCCATCGCTCATGGTGCGCTGGCAGCAGATCCTATCCTGTGCCGACGGCATTCTCCCGCCGGAGGCAATCACGAAGTGGATTTCGAGAATCACCCCCATTTCGCTGCAAGACCAACAGCTCACACTCGCGGTCGCCGATGTCTTTACAAAAGAGTACATCGAACCGCGCTATCTCGTCCTCCTCGGCGACGCCGTCCGGCAGTCGCTCGGCGACGCGTACAGCATCCGTCTGGTCGTGGACAGCACTCTGGCGGCGCGTGCACAGACGGCAATGCCCGCGTCCAGGGACGAAGACGCCGCACCGGAACCCGCGGTCCCTGCACAGGAGACCCTTCCGCTCACGGGAGCAGGAGGGATGCAGGAGGAAGCTCTTGCTGCGGCGGCACCGGATGATACAACATCACTCAACCCCAAATACACCTTTGAGGCCTTCGTCACGGGACGCTCCAACCAGTTCCCCTATGCAATGGCGAAGGCGGTCGCGGATGCGCCGGGCCTGCCCTCGCACAATCCGCTCTTTATCTACGGGGGCGTGGGGCTTGGCAAAACCCACCTCATGCACGCCGTGGGGCACAAGATCCTCGCCGACCATCCGGAAAAGCGTGTCCTCTACATCCCAAGCACAGACTTTACAAACGAATTCATCCGCTCCATTCGCGAGAAGAACATGGACGCCTTCCGCCAGAAATATTACAGCATCGACGTGCTGCTCATCGACGATATTCAGTTTTTCGCAGGACAGGAGCAGACACAGACAGAGTTCTTCCAGACGTTCAACAAGCTGCGCGACAATGGCAGCCAGATCATATTGACCTCCGATCGCCAGCCGCAGGATGTTAAAGGCCTGGAGGACCGGCTCATCTCGCGTTTTGCAGGCGGTGCGCCTGTGGACATACAGCCGCCGGAGTTTGAAACGCGCGTGGCGATTCTCCAAAAAAAGGCACAGACCGAGGAGGTCCAGATCCCCGAGGAGGTCGTCGTCTATATCGCGAGCCGCGTGGACAGCAACATCCGTGAACTGGAGGGCGCACTCACGCGCCTCATCAAGTACGCCTCCACCATGCGCTTGCCCATCGACGAGACGACCTGCATCGCGGCGCTCGGCAACTACCTGCGCGGAGAAAAGGGACGCCGTATCACGATGGAGATGATCGAGCGTATGGTCTGCACGCATTTCAAGGTGTCGAGTGAGGACATCCGCTCCGTGAAACGCAGCAACGATATCGCCTATCCGCGCCAAATCGCAATGTATCTCTGCCACGAGCTGACCGATGTCTCATGGCCGACCATCGGCGGATTTTTCAATCGCGACCACTCCACGGTGATGCACGCACATAAAAAAATACAGGGTCTTATCAAAAAGGACGCAGCGGCAGAGGCACTCCTCCAGTCGCTCACAGTACAGATCCGCGGCATTTAGCTGCTGTGGATGACTTTGTGGAGCACATACGGAAGATCCTGTGGACGGTTTGTGGATAAATCCATCTGTCTTTCTCTTTTGTGTAAACTGTGGATAAGTACCTTTCATCTGTCCACAATTTACCCACAGAGCTGTTACTACCCATACAAGGCTTTTCCACACCTTTCCACAAATCCACAGCCCCTACTACTACCACTACTATATTTATTATATATACCAGAACCAATAGAAACCTCCCCACCAGAAAGGAGCGCACATGAACATCTCACTCTCTCGAAGCGATCTGATGACCGCCCTACAAATTGTCAGCAAAGGACTTTCTACAAAACCGCAGACACCCATCCTCTCGGGCCTTTATCTCGATGCCAAAGATGGGAACCTTGAACTGCAATCCACAAATTATGAACTGGGCTTTATCGTCACCATCCCCGCAGAGGTACACACAGCAGGCACCGCAGTGCTTCCCGGAAAATATCTCACCGAAGTCATCCGCAAGCTCCCGGCCGAGGAGATCCGCATCGACACAGAGCAGATGAATGCCCTCGCTGTCATTACCTCAGGCACGGCGCGTTTTACACTGCGCACCATGGAGACAAGCGACTTCCCTGTACTGAGCCGCATGGAAGGAACGCTCCGCTTCACCATCAAAGACCGCACCCTTGCAAAACTGATTAAAAAGTCAGCATTTGCCTGTCTGCGCGAGGAGCAGCGCGACCGCCGTCCCATCTTCACGGGATGTCAGCTGGAGGTGGAGGGCAAAACGGTCACGCTCGCAGCGACGAATGTCCATCGTCTCGCGGTCAAATCAGAGCAGCTGGAAAAAGAGGCAGGACAGATCCGCATCATCATCCCGGCGAAGTTCCTTGAGGAAGTAACGCGTACCATCTCCAGTGAAATCCCTTCCGATATAGAAATCATATGTTCTTATAACCAAGTCAGCGTTTCATTTGAGAACATCTATATGACAACGCGGCTCATCGAGGGGGCATTTCCCGACTACCGCAAGGTCATCCCGAAGGAGGAGACGGCACGCACCCAGGTGACACTCAGCACTGCAGAGTTTGCGGCGGCAGTGGACAGAGCCTCACTCATCTCGCGCACGGATCAGTATAATATTGTCAAACTGGAGTTTGAGCGCGGACTGCTCCACATCACATCCAACAGTCCCGAAGTTGGAGAGGCGGAGGAGACCATCGAGGCAAAGGTCGAGGGATATGAGGCAACCATTGCCTTCAACGCCTCCTATCTGATCGACGCAATGAAATCCCTGGACAGTGATACCTGCATCCTCTCTTTGCAGGGGGCGAATGAGCAGGGACAGAATCTATCGCCTATGACCATCCGTGAGGAAGCAGACCCCGATTATATCTATGTGGTGACACCTGTGAGGACACACTAAGTGGAAGATGCTGCAATCGAAACGCCGTATATCGAGCTTGATCAGCTGCTCAAGCGTATGGGTGATGTGCCGAGCGGCGGCGCTGTGAAGATGCTGCTCGCCGCAGGCTGCATTCGCTGCAACGGTGCAGCGGAGACGGCACGCCGCCGCAAGCTCTATGCGGGCGATACGGTAGAGGTCAAAGGCGGCGGATCCTATCGTATTGTCCGTGTATAAATATGCAGATTACTTCTCTCACACTGCACGATTACCGCAACTACGAGACGCTGCATCTTTCCTTTGATGCAGGCGTCCAGATTTTCCTCGGCGCAAATGCCCAAGGCAAGACGAACATCATCGAGGCGATTTACTACGCCGCATTTGGACGCTCCCATCGCACCACAAGCGATGCGGAGCTGATTCGCGTGGAAAAAGAGCGTGCACAGATCGACATGGGCGTGCTGCGGCATGGCGCTGCGGGTACGCTTACCTTTGCATTTGCGCGTGGGACGCGGCGCCGCATCCTCCATGCAGGGGTGCCGATCAAACAGCGGGATCTGGTTGGCCTTATTCCCATGGTGCTCTTTTCGCCCGAGGATCTCTTTCTCATCAAGGGGGCGCCGGCACTGCGGAGGCGCTATCTTGACGCAGAACTTTCCAAGGCAAGCCCTGCCTACTACGGTGAGTTGCTCCGCTATACACATATCCTAAAGCAGCGTGCTGCACTCTTAAAGGAGCTGCGGGAACGGCGGGTGACACTCGATGCCCTGCTGCCGTGGGATGCGCATTTCTCGGAAAGTGCCGCGCGGATTGCCGTGCGCCGCATCGCCGCTGTAAAAGAGCTTGGGGCGCTCTCAAAGAAGGTGCAATATGTCATTGCCGCAGGAGAAGCGCTCACGATGTCATATGAGATGGCAGGGGCGCCCGAAGGTCTTTGCGCTGAAAAAGACGACATGACAGAGCGGCTCCGTTTGTGGTATAATGAGATGTTAACAGCGGGGCGTGCGCGGGATATTGCACGCGCTGCGACAGGGGTCGGGCCGCATCTCGATGACATCGTGCTCTCTGTGGATGGTCTTCATCTGAGGCGTTTTGGCTCGCAGGGACAGCAGCGGACAGGGGCACTTGCTCTTAAACTGGCCGAGCTTTTTTATATCGCATCGCATGTGGGCGAAATGCCTGTCTTGCTCCTGGATGATGTGATGAGTGAACTCGATGCGGCGCGGCGCATGGCGCTTCTTTCCTTCATCGAGGAAAAGGGCATCCAGACCTTTATCACGGCAACGGAGGCGTCGTACTTTGGCGAAAAGCGTCTGGGGACGTACCGTCATGTGGCGGCGGGACGCATCACAAAAACGCAGGAACAATAATCCCATACAGTCCTTTGATGGGTGCAGCTAAAGGAGGAGGGATATGCGAAGTACACTTGGAACGGCAGACGCGGGCGATGACGTGCGCGCGGCGATTCATCGCCTCGGCACAGCGTTCGCGCAGGACTATATCGCCCATTCTGCTGTGGCGCATTGGGCAGATATGATGGGGGAGATGGTGGCACGCCGCGTGCAGGCCGTGTCCATCCGCGACGGGAAACTGTATCTTTATGCACCCGATGCGACATGGAAGAACGAAATGCGCATGAGTATGCCGGAGATTGTGCAGCGCGTCAACAACTTTGCGGGCGGGCGCATGGTGCAGGAAGTCGCCTTCACGCGTTCGCGCCGCGCACATATCCAAGAAGCGGCGGAGGAGGAGACGCCTGCGGCATATGCGCGTGCCGTTGTGCAGACAGGGCTTTCGGATGCGGAAATCGCGGCGGGCAAGGCGCTTTCATGTCTGACAGAGGATGAGGCGCTGCGCGTGCGTTTTCAGCGTGCCTATCTTTTGACCCGCAAGGCGATGCACCTGAAGCGGCAGCGCGGCTTTTCTCCGTGTCCCTCGTGCGGGCGTCTCATGAAAGAGGAGTGTTTTGACTGTCAGCGTACGGCGGAGCGCCATGCGCGGCGGGCGGTGCGCGATGTCCTGCGCACAATGCCATGGGCAAAGCTTGCCGATGTGATAAAGTGCGTGCCTGTATGCACAGCACTCATGCTCGGCAGCGAGCGCGCCGACCTTGTGCGTGAGATTGCAGGGAAAACGGAGTATACAGACAGGGACAGTGAGAATGCACGGATGCTCACCATGCTGCACCGCGGACTGCCGCCCGAGGAGGTCACGCCCAAGAAGATCCAGAGCACGTTTTGGGAACTGCGGAATGAGCTCATCACCACGCGTGAATTCTGGGAGGAAATGAAACAGCGCAAGGAGCAGAAGAAATCATAACGAAAGGGGCGACTGTCATGATTCTTACCATCGACGAAATCCGAGAGAAAATGCGCCTCATAAAATCTTTCTCATAAAGTAATATCAGACCCCAAAGGAGGAAATGATGGCAAAGAAGATCGACCTGAATGCAAACGAGGAGCAGGCGGAGATTCGTCCGCTCACGCCGGAGGAGGCAAAGGAAGCCGCCGAGATGGCAGATATTCCAGATCTCACGGGTGTTGCAATCGGCACACAGGAGATGGGGGACGAGGTGACCGCTGTCGATGCGGACTATGGCGCGGGACAGATTCAGGTGCTCGAAGGCCTTGAGGCTGTTCGTAAGCGCCCCGGTATGTATATCGGCTCGACCTCCGAGCGTGGCCTGCATCACCTCGTCTATGAAGTCGTGGACAACTCCATCGACGAGGCACTGGCGGGCTACTGCGATTATATCGCGGTTGTGATTCATAAGGACAACAGCATCACCGTTACGGACAACGGGCGCGGCATTCCCGTCGATATGCACGAGAGCGGAATGCCCGCCGTGGAGGTCGTGCTCACCGTTCTTCATGCGGGCGGCAAATTCGGCGGCGACGGGTACAAGGTCTCCGGCGGCCTCCACGGGGTCGGCGTCTCGGTCGTCAATGCCCTCTCCTCCTCGATGCAGGTCGAGGTGCGCCGCGATGGGCACATCTATGATATTTCTTTTGCCCGCGGGGTCACGACAGAAAAGCTGCACGAGGTCGGTACAAGCGAGACGACGGGGACGCGCGTGCATTTTGTCCCGGATCCGGAGATTTTTACCGTCACCACGTACAGCTTCGAGACACTGAAACACCGTCTGCGCGAACTGGCGTTCCTCAACCACGGCATCACCATCACCCTTGCGGATGAGCGGGGCGAAACGGAGCGCTGCGAGACGTTCCACTTTGACGGCGGCATCCGTTCCTTTGTCTCCCATCTCAACCGCAAGAAAGAGACTTTGAGCGAGGAGCCGATCTACTTCAATGGGGTTAAGGACGATACCGTCGTCGAGATCGCGATGCAGTACAACGACAGCTATCAGGAAAATATATACAGCT
>CALIBA010000270.1 GCA_938045435.1 uncultured Selenomonas sp. | reverse complement strand
GCGTAACAAACGACCTTTTGACACGCGCTGCCGATGTCACACTCAAGGAGGGACGAAAGCTCCTCCTCGTACCGCGCGAGACGCCAATGCACGAGATCCACCTTGAAAATCTCCTGCGCCTTGCGCGTGCCGGGGCGATCATCATGCCCGCTGCACCTGGATTTTATCACCGCCCAGAGAGCATCGAGGATCTCGTGGATATGATGGTCGGAAAGATTCTCGATCGTCTTGGGATAGAGCTGGATGCGGATCTATTTACACGTTGGAGATGACCATAATGAAAAAGCAACACAACAATATTGCCGTACTCGCGGCTGCGGCGGCACTACTCACTCTGCCCAGTGCGGCCGGGGCAGCTGTCCCCGCAGCGCATGCGTCTTTATCCAGTGCACCGCAGGACATGCAGATGCATATGGGAACAGGGGCGTTATATGAGGAGGATGCGGACGAGCGCCGCGCAGAGATTCAACTTGACTACTTGGAGCACCGCGGGCAGCGCCGCCATATCGATCTCTACAATCTGCATGTCTTTCGTCAGTACAAAGAGATGCATGATATGACACTGCACTGGGGACTGACCCTTTCGCGTCCGGTCGGCTCGTGGGCGGAAAAGGATCGGCCGGATACAGAGCTCGATTCGTCTGCGGTGGGGGCAGGCCCAGCATACATGGTGCGCTTTACAAAACCGCTCGGCACGCACTGGGAGGCATCCTTTGATGTGACAGGAGCGGTTCTCGTCTATAACCGTGTCCATCCAGCACATACGCGGAACTATGGGTTCCTCTGGCGTGTCGGCCCGCGTCTCACATATCAGTTTAATGACAGCAATGCGCTCAGTGTTGCCTTTCTCGGGCATCACGTTTCCAACGGGCAGAAAACGAGCAACCCCGGTTATAACGGCGTCGGTTTTTCGATCGGCTATCGCTATTCATATTGACCCCTGCGCTGGCAGTGACGGATCATATAGGGCAGGGCGCACAGGTGCAGAGCTGCATCAAAGGAGCATTTTGTGGCAAAAAAGTTCTATGCTGTAAAGCGCGGACGGAAAACGGGCATCTTCACTGTATGGGCAGACTGCGCAGCGCAGGTGAAAGGCTTTGCCGGGCCTGTTTACAAAGGTTTTATGACCGAGGAGGAGGCGCACGCGTGGCTTTTCGGCGGCACTGTGCAGGATGGTGAGGGCATTCCCGCGCATGTACCGCATGCAGCAGATACGGCGGATGATTCTGTAGCGCGTGCGGATTTTGACTATATCATCTATACAGATGGCTCCTGTCTTTCCAATCCCGGCGGCGCAGGCGGCTGGGCGGCGGTCATCGAAACGGCTGCGACGGGCTCCGTGGAGGAGATGAGCGGTGGCGCTCCCATGACGACGAACAACCGCATGGAACTGACAGCCGCACTCACAGCAGTATCCTCCGTTCCGGAAGGGGCGCTGGTTGCACTTTACACTGACAGTCAGTATCTAAAGAATGCCTTCACCAAGTTCTGGCTGCCCGCATGGAAAAAACGCGGCTGGAAGAAGGCGGACGGCAACCCTGTGCTCAATCAGGATCTTTGGATGCAGCTCGATGCGGCGTTCTCGGTGCGCAGTGTCTCGTTCCATTGGGTCAAGGGGCATGCCGGCAATCCGCGCAATGAACGCTGTGACGAACTCGCGCGGAGCGAGGCGGAGAGATTTTCTCGTTGAGTTATAGATCGTATGTGGAGTTGTTGCGATGCAGTGCTCCAAAGCAAACCCTAGTGGAACAAGCGGAGCAAAGGGCACGTTCTGCCCCCTGCGGATTTCTTTCGTTCAAGCGAA
>CALIBA010000269.1 GCA_938045435.1 uncultured Selenomonas sp. | reverse complement strand
GTCGGCACGGAAGACATTCTTGATGGGCAGTGCATACGTCGTCGGATGCACATGCTCTGTATCGACATTGGAAAGGTTGTCCACATACGTTAGAAAATCCCCCAATGTTTTGAGTGCTTCTTCTTTTTCTTCTGCAGGAATCGCAAGGCGCGAGAGATGCGCCGTTGTTATGAGATCCTGTTCCGTTACCTTCATGCCTCCACCGTCTTTCTTTGTCATATTCGAATCATTATAACAAATCGTTCCGCAGGTATCAAACGAAATCCTCATACTCTTTGCGGGCGAAGAAAATCTGCCTCAAGTGCAAGGATCATCTCCCGCAGGAGCTTGAGTGCCGTCGCCGTCGATGTGCCGCTCGGATCGAGCGGCGGCGAGAGTTCGACCATATCACAGGCAACGATATGACATCCGCGAATCACGGAAAGGGCTGCCTTCATGAGTTCGACAAAGGTCACGCCGCCCGCCTCGGGGGTTCCCGTTCCTGGAAATGCCGATGGGTCGAGCACATCGAGGTCTATGGTGAGATATACGGGGCGATCCTTGACCTCTGCGATTGTTTCGGAGAGCCCTGCAAATGTAAAAGGGCGAAGATTCGTATGACCCTCGCGTGCCCACTGCCACTCCGCACGCTCACCGCTGCGAATGCCGAACTGATGAATGCGTCCGTCGCCGAGGAAATCCCAGACACGGCGGATTACCGTCGCATGGGAGAGGTGATTGCCGAGATATTCGTCTCTGAGATCCGTATGTGCATCGAAATGAATCACGGCAAGATCGGGGTGTTTTTCCGCCGCCGCCTTGATCGTGGGCAGACTCACAAGATGTTCGCCGCCAATCAGAAAGGGAAGCCGTCCGTCTGTCAAAATACTTTTCGTAAATGTATGGATCATATCCAGCGCACGCTTTGTATCTCCGAATGGGAGCTCCAAATCGCCGCCGTCAAATGCGTGTGCATCCTCAAGATCAAGATCCTGATAGGGGCTGTACGTCTCCAGTCCGTAGGACTCTGCCCGCATGGTACGCGCAGCAAAGCGTGTTCCAGGGCGATAGGATGTCGTCGAGTCAAACGGTGCGCCGAAGATCACGATATGGCTGTCCTCATACGTCCCGTCACATCCGAGAAACGTTTCAATGTTGCGGTTCCACATCTTCGAGTATCTCCTCCACATAGTTCGGCAGAGCAAATGCAGCTGCATGCAGCTGTGTGTTGTAATAGCGCGTCTTTATCCCGAGCGATTTCCAACGTGCAAAGTCTACGCCCTCAACAGGGCGGCGGTTCTTGGACGAGAACCCGAAGAGCCAATGCCCCGATGGATAGGTCGGTATATGTACTTGATATACACGACTGAATGGAAATGAATGCACAATGCGCTGGTGCATGCGCTGCATTGCATAGGCATCCTGCTCGTAGAACGGGCTCTCATGCTGATTGATCATGATGCCGTCTTCTTTCAGCGCCTTGAAGCAGTTCCCGTAGAACTCCTTTGTGAACAGCCCCTCCCCCGGTCCGAACGGATCTGTCGAATCCACAATAATGAGGTCGTATGTGTCGATGGGTTTGCGTACGAAGCGCAGTCCGTCCTCGTAGTGGATACGGACGCGTTCATCCGATAGGCATGACGCAATCGAGGGGAGGTATTCGCGGC
>CALIBA010000268.1 GCA_938045435.1 uncultured Selenomonas sp. | reverse complement strand
TATGCGTCCGATTTGCCCCTCTGTTCGGACGAAAAATCTACGCCAATCTGAGGGTCTATTTTATCAGCGATTCCTTATTTTTTCTGACAGACGGTCTTCGTCTCCCGTCATATGCGTCAGATAATACGAAAGCGAACTGAGCCCCACGGAAAGATCCTCGCTGACAAACGCGATGCCGGGAGGTACTTGAAGTTTCACGGGTGCAAAGTTCCAGATTCCACGGATGCCCGCCGCAACGAGGCGATCTGCAATGCTCTGTGCCGCTTCGGCAGGCACGGCAATGACACCGATCTGAATCGCACGTTCGGCGATGATCTCAGCGAGATCGGCGATGTCCTCAACGCGGTGCTCGCCGATGTGCGTGCCGATGACAGTCGGATTCGCGTCGAAAATCGCAGCAAGTCGAAAACCGAGACGAGCGATTCCCTGATAGTTCGCAAGCGCAGCACCGAGATGTCCCATGCCGATGATCGCAACGCTCCAATGGTGGTCAAGTCCCAGAATATTGCCGATGCTCTCCTTGAGCTCCGCAACATAGTAGCCCACGCCCTTCTTGCCGAACTGTCCAAAGAACGCCAGGTCTTTCCGAATCTGTTCGGGGTTGATGGCGAGGCGGCGGCCAAGCTCCTCCGAGGAGGCAATCTCCACGCCCTCATCGGTCAGTTGGCGCAGACAGCGATAGTAGCGCGGCAGACGGTCGACGGTCGCCTTCGATATCGATAGAGTTTCCTGCATAGTCACGCTTCCTTCATCTCCCCCGCAATCGCATGTGCCGCCGCCGTCATGGCCGCAAGCATCCAAAGCAGCATGGAGGACGGTATATTAAAGAGCAGGTGATCCGTGATGCCGTTGAGCGCAACGGAAATAAACGCCAGTCCGAGGCCGAGGGACACCCCCTCAACGAAGCGTCGTCTGCGCCAACGTGAAAGTGCCGCCCTCACATCGGCGACGGTTTTCCACTCGTGTTCATGTGCGGCAAGCACTTCCTCCCACGGAGGTACGCGCTTGGGCAGCCGAAAAGCAAGGATGAGCGAGCCGAAGAAGAACCAGAGGAACGAGAGTGCCCCCGGAACACCGATTTCGGCAGCATAGTTCAGGTACATATTGTGCGCATGGACAACCTGCACAGGGGCTCCCTGCAGATAGAAGTCATAATCAGGGTAAACCATGAAGTACATCCCCCACCCGATCCCCAGGAAGGGATGATCGAGAATCATCGCGACCGTGCTCTCCCAAAACGCAAGCCGCATCTCTGAGGAGGTATCCACACGCGTAAAGACAGAGAGCAGCCGATCGGCGAGTACGGGATCGGCGAGAAGTGCCCCTGCACCGA
>CALIBA010000267.1 GCA_938045435.1 uncultured Selenomonas sp. | reverse complement strand
GAACGTGGCGAAACAGCTCTGGTACGACTTCGGTTTGGGCAAGGGCGGCGACATCTTCACGCTTGCCGGGGAGTTTCTGCAAAGCGATGACTTCATGAAGCAAGCGAAGTTCATAGCGGAAGCCGCCAATATGACGGTTGCCGGATGGGAAAAGCCCGTCTATCTCTCGAAGCCGACCGAATCCGTTTTTGAGGATGTGGAGGTCGCTCCGCTGCTCCGCTCACTGCTGACGGAGTATTTAGAGGAACGGGGCATCCCTTACGCCATCGCATCCCGTCACTGCTGCCGCTTGAACTACGGTGTGCGTGGGAAACGGTATTTTGCCGTTGGCTTTCCGAACATGGCAGGTGGCTATGAAGTCAGAAGCCGATATTTCAAGGGTTGCATACCTCCGAAGTCTGTATCACTGGTAAAGGCGAATGACATCCCGGCTGACGAGTGCCTCGTGTTCGAGGGCTTCATGGACTTTCTCTCTGCCGTGACGCTTGGTGTAACCGGTAACGCTGACTGTCTTGTGCTGAACTCAGTCGCCAACGTGGAGAAGGCGGCGGGATTGCTGGACGGATACGGGCGCATCGGCTGCTTCCTCGACCGTGACGAAGCCGGACGGCGGACGCTTGCCGCACTTACCATGCGATACGGGGAACGTGTCACCGACCGTTCCTCCCTCTATGACGGTTGCAAGGACTTGAACGAGTACCTGCAACTGACAACGAAAAAACAGAAAAACAACCATCTAAAAATCGAAGAACAATGAACATACTGAACAACAGAAACAAGAGAACATCAATATTCAAGGCAGTGGCGTTATGCCTGATAGCCGCCATGTCATTCACCCTCGTGTCATGTGACGATGACATGGACATCCAGCAGTCCTATCCCTTCACGGTGGAGGTCATGCCCGTGCCGAACAAGGTAGTAAAGGGGCAGACAGTGGAAATCCGCTGTGAACTGAAAAAGGAGGGCGACTTTTCGGGTACGCTCTATACCATCCGCTATTTCCAGTTCGAGGGGGAAGGCTCGCTCAAAATGGATAACGGCATCACCTTCCTGCCTAACGACCGCTACCTGCTGGAGAACGAAAAATTCCGCCTGTACTACACGGCGGCGGGTGATGAGGCGCATAATTTCATCGTGGTGGTGGAGGATAACTTTAGCAACTCCTACGAACTGGAATTTGACTTCAACAACAGGAATGTAAAGGACGACGATCTTACCATCGTTCCCATCGGCAACTTCAGCCCCTTGTTGAAATGATGCGTGTATTCATGACAATGCTCTGTTCACTTCTGACGGTCTGTTCTGTGTCCGCGCAGATCAGCCGCCAAGAGGGAACGGACGGGCAGGCGGCAATCTACCGACTGCCGCTTATGGAACGTGCTTTTTTATGCTGCCGCTACTTTGAAGGCTGGCACTCAGAAAAACACTACCCATACGTCGGTTGGGGTCACAAACTTTTGCCAAACGAGAAGTATTCGGCACGAACCATGACAAAACGGGATGCGGATGAACTTTTGCGGAAAGACCTGCGCAAATTTGTCGCCATGTTCCGTAAATTCGGGGTTGATTCGATTTTGCTTGGCACGTTAGCTTACAATGTGGGACCGGCGAAGCTGTTAGGCAGCAAAACAATCCCCAAAAGCACCTTAATCAAGAAGCTGGAAGCTGGTGACAGGAACATCTACCGTGAGTATATAGCCTTCTGCAACTACAAAGGAAAACGCCACGCCATGCTGCTCAAACGGAGAAAGGCGGAGTTTGCGCTGTTGTATATCCCATAAAAGGACTGACAAAACTGGCAAAAGACGTGCCATATTTAACTTGGCACGTCTTTTGCTCTATCACTTGATAGATTATCGTAGGATTTTCTCGTTAATTGACATCGTTGAGCCATTTTTGCCTATCGGTTTCCAAATAACACTTCAAGTTGTAAGTGTTGTGAGAGCAATACAAAACATAGTTATTAACCATAAAAAGTATAGCGAAATTATGAAGAAAGTATTTAGGAAAATTCAGAAAG
>CALIBA010000266.1 GCA_938045435.1 uncultured Selenomonas sp. | reverse complement strand
GGGCGACAGGGATGGATGCGGCAGACATATTGCCGTAACGATGAATATTTATAATTACTTTCTCCATCGGCAAGTCAAGTCTCTTGGCCGCCGATTGGATGATACGGATATTCGCTTGATGTGGTATGAGAAAGTCCAGTTCTTCTCTTTTCATCCCTGCTTTTTGCAACGATGTCTCGACGGTCCTTCCCATTACCTTGGTGGCAAAGCGGAATACCGCCTTACCATCCATATGAACATAGTTGAGCCGCTGCTCAATCGTCTCCGGTGTCACTGGATGAAGACTTCCGCTTGATGGTATTTCAAGTACATCTCCTCCAGAGCCATCGCTGCCAAGATCAAAGGCACGTATTCCATACCCCTGCTCAACTGCACCAAAAACCGCTGCGCCTGCACCATCACCAAATAGAATACAGGTGTTGCGGTCCTTCCAATCAATGACCTTTGAAAGCGTTTCAGCTCCAATAACAAGGACATATCTGTAAATTCCACTTTCAATGAATTGTGCAGCAATCGAGGAAGCGTAGACAAATCCTGAACAGGCTGCCGAAAGGTCGAATGCCGCTGCATGCTTTGCCCCAAGACGATCCTGAAGAATACAGGATGTCGCAGGAATGATGCGGTCGGATGTAAGGGTCGCCATAATGATGAGATCAAGATCCTCACCTGTTATCCCCGCATCTGCAAGCGCCATTTCCGCTGCACGAAAAGCGAGCGCAGATACAGGCTCTCCATCTTCTGCAATGCGGCGCTCATGAATCCCTGTGCGCTCAACAATCCATGCATCGCTTGTTTGAACCATCTGCTCCAGATCGAAGTTGGTCAATACCTTTTCGGGGAGATAATATCCTGTTCCTATGATCCCCGCGCTCATATCAGGCATGACTTTCTTCCTCCTTTGCCAATGCATCACGGATCTGGTCAAGCACCTTTCCGTTCACATAGTCAACGGTAACGCCAATTGCACTGGCAATGGATTTCGCATCCGATGACCCGTGACCAATGACACAGCATCCATTGACCCCAAGAAGCGGTGCCCCGCCATATTCGCGTACATCTAGTCGTCTGCCAAGGCGTCTTAGCGTCGGCAGCAAAAGCAGTGCGCCAAGTCTTGCCATAATGCCGGCCCCGCGGATCTCCTCACGAATTAATCCAAGAATTGTTTTGGCAAGACCCTCTGCAAATTTTAGCACAATATTTCCGACAAATCCATCACAAATCACGACATCAAAGTTTCCTTTTGGTATATCGCGGCCTTCTGCATTACCACTGAAATTGATGCTTTGCTCCTTTTGCAGCAGCTCATATGTCTCCTTGGTCTGCTCATTCCCCTTTGTCGCTTCTTCTCCGATATTGAGAAGTCCGATCCGCGGATTTTGAATCCCAAAGACATATTGTGCATACAGTGCTCCCATAACCGCGCTCTGCACAAGGTGCTCCGGTTTTGAATCCACATTTGCGCCAGAGTCCAACATGAGGGTTACACCATCTAAGGTTGGCATCGGGGTTGCGATAGCAGGGCGGCCAACACCGCGAATGCGATGCAGGATGAGCTGTGCAGCTGTTACGGCTGCACCAGTTGACCCAGCCGATAGGACAGCGTCGCAAGTCCCTTCTTTAACAAGGCGCGTCGCAACGACAATGGAAGCATCCTTTTTGGAGCGAACGGCTTCTGCGGGGTGTTCATCCATACCGATCACTTCGGAGGCATGTACAATAGAAATATTGAGTGAAGCCATATCCTCACTCTGAAGCTCTGATTTAATCTGCCCCTCATCACCGACGAGAACAATAGCACAGCCATACTTTTTCGCTGCCTCTACTGCCCCTTGAACAATTTCCTTTGGAGCAAAATCTCCCCCCATCGCGTCAACCGCTATACGCATTCCGCACTCCCTTCTTCCATGAATGTGATTCTATCATTTCTCCAACGACACAACGATAAACTTTGCTCGAAAAACTTCTCTTTCTTCCAGATATGTTTTAACCCAAACAAAGATTTTATTTCCACGTGTTTTGACAATTTCCGCATGTGCGATAACAGCAGCCCCTTTGTGAATGGGTTCTTTATACTTTACATTGGCAACGCCTGTCATCGCAATAGGAGCATCTACCACAGCCAGTGCAAGTGAATTTGCCTGCGAAAAAAGCGCTGTTCCACGTGCAATATCTGAGTCCACAAAAAGAAGATCCTCTGTCACTTTAAGCACCGAAGTGCCTGTGTGTCCAAGATCAAGGGAAAGCAGATCACCGACTACTTCTGCATGGGGGATGGCACGTACTTTATCCCGTGCATTCTCAGCAAGGGTACGGACACGTGCACGCAGCTCCGGAATTCCTAACTCCGTGCGGTCAAGGCGTACGGTCTGCACGCTGACAGACAGTTTTTTTGCCAGCGTTTCATCCGTCAGGAAAGGTTCTTTCTGCACTGCGCGAACGAGCGCTTCCTGTCTCTTTCGTTTTTTTTCCGTCATCACACCACCCCCCGCAGCCTCTCATATTATTATGTCAATGTACTCTAAACTTTAGTACCTAATGTAATATCCTTGAAACAGAAAACATTATACTAGGTACTAAAAAAAAATGCAAGGGGGCATATAAAAATTGCTGCAAAAAGCACACTACTTCTTGCAGCAATTTGAGTTTGTTTTCTTATTCAGCCGCCTCGGCTACTGGTTTGCCATCATAATAACCACACTCCATGCATACATGATGTGGAAGTTTTGGCTCATGACACTGTGGGCACGAAACATAGTGTGGTACAGTAAGCTTCCAGTTCGCACGGCGTCGATCACGGCGTGCTTTCGACGTCTTTCTCTTTGGTACTGCCAATCCAGATACACCTCCTTAGCTCTTTGCCAACAGACTCTCTAAAGCCGCCAAGCGAGGGTCTGGCACAAATGTATCACAATGACATTGTCCCTCGTTTAGGTTCTGTCCACAAACTGGACAAAGTCCTTTGCAATTTGGCTTACATAGCTCACGCAACGGCTCAGCGACAAGAAGAGTATCACGTACAAGACTGTCTATAACGATAGATTCGCCATCAAATAGGGAAGCCTCATCCGTTTCTCCCGGAGTCTTTGTATAGTCTTCAGAAAAATCATACGCAATATCTCGCCTGCCTTTTTCAAGGCAACGGTCGCAGACAAATTCCTTGCATGTTGTAACAGATCCCATGACACGAAATGCCTGTCCCGTGTTCACCACAGTTCCTGAGACAGAAATATCATGGCAAAACTGCTCTGCGTCTTCCCCCAAGAGAGCTTCAGGAGGCACTGTAAATTGAAACGCACGACTTGTACCAGGTACAAAAGACGCCGCAACAACATCCAATTTCATCATAACGCATGACCTTTCACATTATAGCGGCGCTTTTTCGCATTGTCAAGAAGTGCTGCCGAAGCGTTCCCCTAAAATATCTAGGTTACGCAATCAAAGCTCCTGCGCATCTTCCTGTGGTGAATTCATCTGTGCCTTTGCCGTGCGCAGCACATTCATCGCTTGGTTTAGGCCGGTTTCTGCCTGCTGAACGCCTTTGAATGTGCTGCCAACATGTGCAATCAACTGTTCAAACACCTGATTTGCATATGCGTCTGCATCCGACTGGAGACGCGTTGCATTCGTCTGCGCCTCTTCCATAATATCCCGCGCCTGTTCCTGCGTCTGCTGCATAATGATACGTGCACGCTCTTTTGCCTGAATGACGATCTCGTTTTCATCGAGAAGCTGATTTGCACGCACCTGAGCAGCGTCGATGATATCCTTTGCTTCATCTCTTGCACGCGCAAGGATGTTCTCCTGCTCCTGCATAATCTCTGTCGCACGATTCAGCTCTTTGGGGAGATCCATGCGCAGCTCCTCTATAAGATGAACGATCTCATCATCATTGACAAGAGCCTTATCACTGAACGGGAGATGCGAGGCATCTGCCACCAGATCTTCCAGTTTCTTAAGCGTGTCCGTTACTGCCATAAACTAAACTCCTTCTCCTGTCTGCTGTTATAACATTTCTTTCTCTTCATGATCGCTTATATAGCTCTAAAATCGCCCGCTCTACTGACGTCGGTACAATTCCTTTCACCGGTCCGCGAAAACGGATCAGCTCTCTGACACCAGAGGAACTGACAAAGGTTAGATCGGGGCGCGTCAATAAAAAAATAGTGTCACTTTCCGGCATCAGATGATGAACCATGGACGCATGGTTCTCCTCATACTCAAAGTCT
Source organism: uncultured Selenomonas sp. (assembly GCA_938045435.1). GTDB lineage: Bacteria > Bacillota > Negativicutes > Selenomonadales > Selenomonadaceae > Centipeda. The sequence continues at coordinate 3,069 of CALIBA010000266.1, read as the reverse complement.
TTCACGGAGCGTAATCCACGCACAACCACACGTGCTTTTTGCTGTTTCATATAGTCTGTCAGCAATCCCGAAAAGACATCCACACGCACATTTGAAATGTGCATCGTTGCCTCCCGCAAAAAACGAACGCGGTCATCCAGTGGAAAACAGCCCTCTTTCTGGATGTTATGAAAGATGCAGACGATGAGTTCATCAAACATAGAAGCAGCCCGCTCAATGATGTCAATATGGCCTGTTGTTACGGGGTCAAAGCTTCCGGCAAAAACGGCCCGCCTCATCCGTCCTGCACCTCCTGCCATTCGTAAAAGCAAATACGCGCCGCACCATAACATCGTTCACGCAGAAGTACGAGAGGACCGATGCGTTGTGTTGGCACGACCTTGGCTGCCTGCTCAATAATGAGAAGACCACGCTTTGCAAGAATATGCCCCATACCCACCGATTGAAGAACACGCATCTCTAGTCCCTGCCCATAAGGAGGATCTGCAAATATAAGGTCAAAACTGCGCCCTTCTCGAGCAAACCCCCCTATATGAACAAAAACGTCTCCACTGCGAATGTCGGTCTTTGCATAGAGTTTCGTTCGATGTGCATTATCGAGCATGACAGGATAGGTCGCATGGTCGATTAAAACAGCATGCCGCGCTCCGCGTGAAAGCGCTTCAAGGGAAAGTGCACCGGTGCCTGCAAAGAGATCAAGCACACAGACATCGTAAACACGCTCGCCAAGTATACTGAACAAAGCCTCTCGCGTACGGTCAGCTGTTGGCCTCGTCCCCTTGCCCGCAGGAACTTTAAGATGGGAACCGCGCGCACTGCCGGTAATAATCCGCATTCCACTCCTCCCAAATACTGTTTTATTCTACCACAATCCACATCTGTATTTCAACCTATATTATTGCTTCGTTCTCTCAATGAAAATGATAGGAATATGCTATGAAACATCCCCATGTTATGAAAAACGGCTGCCGCAGAACATTCTTCTGTGGCAGCCTTATATTTTAGTGCTGTGTATTTTTCTCACTGAGAATATCCTCTAGTGTATGCCATGAAAGTACCGCGCATTTCACGCGCGCAGGCATATTCGAGATATTCTTTAGTGCAACGGCCTCTTCCAGTTCCTCCAGCATCACGTCATCCGTCACCTCGCGCTTAATCATTGCCGTAAAAAGCTGCGCTAAACGATGTGCCTCTTCAACTGTTTTTCCCCGCAGGAGATCGATCATAATGTCCGTGCTTGCCTGTGAAATCGCACAGCCAACACCTGTGAAGGCACCATCTGCAATCACACCATCCGCGATTTCAAGTTCCAGTGTGATCTCATCACCGCAGCTTGGATTGTGCCCACGTTCACGCACAGTCGCCGTGTCCAACGTGCCCTTGTTCTCCGGTGACCGACTGTGCTCCCCAATAACCTCTGTATACAGTTCATCGAGAGCGACAACTCCCTCAATCGGCATAACCAAGCACTCCTCTCACCTTTTCCAATGCGTCGATAAATTTATCAATATCCTCGTGGGTATTGTAAAGGTAGAAACTCGCGCGACATGTGGCATTCTGTCCAAGATACTTCATCAACGGCTGTGCACAGTGATGGCCTGCACGGATCGCGACCCCGTAACTGTCTAGGATGGTCGATACATCATGTGGATGAATGTCCTTCACGTTGAACGTAATGATGCCCGTCTTGTTATCACGTTTGCTGTCACAGCCATAAAGCTCCACGAATGGGAGTGCACGCAGCTTTGGCAGTGCATAGGAAAGCAGATCGCGCTCAATTGATTCGATGCGCGCAAAACCAACCTTCTCAAGATAGTCAATCGCTGCGATGAGTCCTGCCGCACCACTGACATTCTGCGTTCCCGCCTCAAACTTTGCCGGTAGCTCCGCATAGGTTGTTTCCTGCTCCCCGACATACTCAATCATATCGCCGCCAAAGAGGAACGGCGGCATTGCGCTTAGAACATCATATTTTCCATAGAGTACGCCAATCCCCATCGGCGAGAGCATCTTATGTCCGGAAAACGCAAAAAAGTCTGCATCCATCGCTTGTACGTCCACCGCGATATGCGGTACGCTCTGTGACCCATCCACGACAACGACTGCCCCGACTGCATGGGCGCGGTCGGCGATCAACTTCACATCGTTGACAAGCCCGAGTACATTCGATACATGTGTGACGGCAACGATTTTTGTCCGCTCTGTGATTTGGGCGGCAATATCTGCTGCAGACAGATTGCCGTCCTCCTCAAGATAAATATATTTCAGCTGTGCGCCGCGTGCCTTTGCAACGAACTGCCATGGTACGAGATTGCTGTGATGCTCTGCAATAGTGATGACAATCTCGTCACCCGCCTGCACGTTCGACCGACCGTAGCTGTAGGCAACAAGATTCAGCGCCTCGGAGGCATTCTTGGTAAAGATGATCTCCTCAGACCGCGCCGCCCCGATGAACTTCTGGGTACGCATGCGCGCTGTCTCATAAATATCCGTCGCCTTCACGGACAGTTCATATGCACCGCGGTGCGGATTCGCATTCCAATAGGTGCAATAGTCCGCGACCGCCTTGATGACTGCCTCCGGCTTCTGTGTCGTCGCGCCGTTATCGAGGTAGACAATGGGTCTGCCATTCATCTTTGTTTGCAGAATGGGAAAATCTTGTATATACTCATTAAAACTCTTGCTGGCTGCCACCGGAAAGCCTCCCTTCCAAATAAGCGCCAATCTCAGTGCGCAGTGTCTCGCTCCCGATGCGCGAAAGCACGGGCTCAAACGATGCCTCAACGATGAGCTTCTGTGCATCGCGCTCATTGAGGCCACGGCTCATCAGATAGAAAAGTTTGTTCGCATCGATCTTCCCAATGCTAACCGCATGATGTCCATCCACATCTCCCTCATGCGAGAGCATGAGAGGAACGCTGCGGTTGCGCGCATGCGGAGAGAGTATTGTGACCTCCTCATCCTCTTTGCCGGACGAACCACGCGCCCCCTCGATGAAATCCAATGTCCCACGAAACGTCTTTACACTCCGATCAAGCAGCGCCCCACGTACCTGTAAGTTTGCATCTG
>CALIBA010000265.1 GCA_938045435.1 uncultured Selenomonas sp. | reverse complement strand
AGGCACCGTAAGCACCGCCTTGTACACGAATACGAATCCATAGATACTCATAGCGTAAAATCGTTTCCAATACACTCATTGGGCCTACGTGTTTATACCCATGGTCTATAAAGTTACCACCTTGAGCTACATATTGAACCTTACCAGCTGTAACGATACCATCATTACCAGACAAACGTGTAATCTTTAATGTATCATTACTTAAGTCAGTAGTATCCCAAGTTTCAATCAATGGTTTCATGAGATTTTCAAAGGCTTCTAATTCGCCTTCTTCACCAACGAACATGATATCCACATTATTAGCACGGAAAATCTTACGAGCCACATCAGCTAATTTTTCAGGCAATAATGGTAATGCCGCAGGATTAGAAGCCAATTCGCTAATCTTTTGATAGTAACCAAAGTTACCATTATCTCTAAATTTACCAACTGCAGATACTTGTGCCATAACACGTTGACTTACAATGGAGTTGCCACGACGAAACGCTTCATTATCCCAAATAGCTTTGCTTTCTTGAACAAGTTCGGTCAAGCGTCTATGGTCACTATAATCTGCTTTTTGTACTACTTCGTTAATCAAACGGCATAAGTCAGGTAATTTAGAATGCAAGGCTTTAGCTCGAACAATCATGAGAGGCGTAAATTCATCACGCTTACCATCTTTGCTAATAGCCGTAATATCTGAGCTTAAACCACCAAGATTCATATTGATATCTTTCGCCAATGCTTCATAGCCACGTTCAGATGTGTTGATACGACCGATAATATCACTTAGAATATCGGCATAGAACAACTCATCTTCTGTAAGACAACTTAAATTAAAGTAAAGACCTACATAGTTGATGCCTTTTGTGAAAGTAGGTACAAAATGTACTGTAGTATTGCCAATTTTACTTTCACGACGTTCTACTTCTTCAATATTAGGATTTAAATCTGATAATTCAAGCAATGGAATCGACGCTAATGCTTCGTCGCTATCTGGAGCCTCTTGACGAAGTTTAAGTCGTTTTGTTTGCTCTACAATCGCTTCGATTTCTTCTGGAGACATCTTAGCTTTTACAGAAGCTAAATGTTCTTTAACCTCTGCATCCTTGCGCTCTTGAAGACCCCGTTCAGGATAAATAGAAACAAGCACTTTATGATTGTTATTTAAGATAGATTGACGAATTAAATCTTCAAAGTACGTACCGGATAAGCCCTTACGAATATTCACTAATGCTTCTTCGTAGTGTAATAACTCGAGTGGATCATTGTCATATAGCCAGTTATCCATCATACGGATAACATACGCTAAACCAATTGGCCGACCTCCAAAGTCACTTTCACGAAGAGCAAACTCAATGCTATTCAAGGAAGCTTCTAATAATTCTTTATCTAAACCATTATCACAAAGTTCTTGCAATGTAGACTCCACAATGCGTTGCAACTCAGCTTGTTTATCGAGATTGGAACCAGTTGCTTGCACGGTCCACAAAGTTCCGCTCTATGTGTTTGGCTCCATTATGCGTACACCGCGCTCGGGAGAGGCTTCAGGGCATGAGGAGCCGGAATACTATCGCCGTTACGGCGCGGATATTTTCCGCTATACAGTTTTGCGCGACAAGGGGGAAGTTGAGGGGCTTACACGGCGCGAACGCAAAGAATATGCGTTCCTTGAGCGGCTGATTCCGCAGGAGGCGCTTGCGGACTGGATGGGACGGCGTGACAAGAATTATGCGGTCAATGCGTATATGATTGACCTTTTGCGTAAGCGCGGAACCTTTCGTTATCTGGCGCTTGGACGCGATGATAATGCGCCGTTTTCCCAGACGCATCTTGAAAGCCGTCATCTCACGGTGGCGGGACGTGATCTTGGAAAGACCAGATTTCAGACCATGGCGGGCATTGACGAAATTGCCATGCTCATGCTGACGCGTGCCGTCAACGAACTGCGGCACGAAGTCCCCTTCGTCTACTCGCATTATAACTGGGGACGCGGCTCTAATACAGTTCCTGCATATTCGGATGAAAAGATTGGCATTTCCATCGGTGATGCGGTCGTCGCGGCCGGCGGTCTTTCGATCAGTTCTCCTGAAAAGGCAGATGTTGTCCTCACGGTGAATACGAATCCGGATGGGCGCACCTATGAGGCGAATGACCATATGAATGACGGCACAGCACGGGAAGGGACGGCGTACTTTGCCGATATGGTATCGGACTACGTGGCAAAGGGTTACCCGGTTGCGATTGCGGATATCGCCTATGCAAACGGCGCGGATAATGCGCTCATGGCGGAGCTGCAGCGCAGGGGGCTGCTCTATAAAATCCGCGCCTATGCGGGGTGGAATACGCCGACGAACAGCTCCGGATTTGCCATTGGGGAGGGTATGCTCGTTCGGCATATGGATGCCGATGCTGTCGATTATTTGCTCACAACGCGCTATCTGGATGACTGGGCATATCAGGCAAACGTGCGCACGACCATTGCCCGTCAGCTCACGTGGATGCGCGGGGATGGATTCTATGGTACACTGGGCACGAAAAAAGAGGCTGTCAGTCAGCGCTCCACGCGTATGATGAACGATTTTATTGAGGCAAATCTTCCACCCATGGCAGATGTTAATGATGTCGAGGTGACATTCCCATGGAACCGCATGTTTGAGTCGGATATATTGCGTGGGAATCGCGGCGCAGCATATGAGTTCCTGTTTCGGAGAAAATAGCATAAACATGTAGATTCTGTACCGTGCGCATTATCTGTGATATTAGAGCGTGCAGCGGCACAGCATCCGCAAGAGATACGACTGCCCTGCGGCCCTTGCCCGGCAGCCGTATTTTTCTATCACTTTATCAAAGATGGTGGGCAGACATCAAGAGATTTTGTCAAACGTATCTTGGTGAGAGGACATAGAAAAGATTTTTAAAGGCTAATGTTGTACGCCATTCTTCCGATAGAAATAGAAAGAGTTATGATAAAGGAGTGATGAGATATGAAGACAGTTTCATCTAAAATCAAATTTCCCGTGATGATTGTTGTGGTGTTTGTCATTGCGATTGCGGCCTCTCTCTATGTATCGACGATCGGGCGCATGGAGCGTGCTGATGCAGCAGAGAGCATCAAACTCTACTGCGATGCGTTTGTACGGCAGGACGAGGGCGCCCAGAAGCAGCTCGTCTCATATGGTGCGCCGACAGAGGCATTCAATATGAAGGTAGCGTTCACAAGTGCCCTCCAGACGACGGGGGCAATACTCTCTCCAACGGAGGCCTCCGAACTGGGGGATGCATACATGCAGGCCCTGCGCAATACATCCGTAGAGACGACCGTCTCAGAACAAGGAAACGAGCGCGCCACGGTTCAGGTCACCGTTACGCGGTTTGATATGCAGTCTGCAAGACAAAAGGCATCCTCGATTCTGCGCGACCGGATGAAACTTGGTTCCTCTGAAGAAGAAGTGCGCCGTATCGCGCTTGAGGCAACCGCAGAAGTGTATCGTACATTGCAGCCTGTGGGAACAGTGACCTTCTTTGTACCTGTGCGCTACAATGAGGAGACGCGCATCTGGGATCCGACAGACCCCATGCAGTTTGGCTTTGATCTCTCCAAGCAGACGATGGGGGTAGAATAAATGGCGCAAGAGGATTGGTATACGGGGACAGCAGAGGATGCGCGCAGGGAGGAAGGCAATCCGCGCCGACCGGAGGGCGCGGCGGGGCGTGCGATGCTGGCACGCATGAACGAGAGTCACGCGGCGCTTGTCGCATGGGGGCTTGGACAGCTTCATTTTGCCCCCAGCGATACGGTCCTTGACATCGGGTGCGGCGGGGGCAATATGCTTGCACGCATGGCAGAGCACGTGACAGAGGGGCATCTCGTCGGCATCGATTATGCGGAGGCTTCGGTCGAGGCCTCGCGTGCGTTTAATGCACAGCTCATTGATGTTGGGCGCATGGAGGTTCTGCATGGCTCTGTTGAAGATCTTCCGTTTTCTGATGGAATTTTCGACAAGGCAGTCACGGTGGAAAGCTTTTACTTTTGGCCGAATCCCGCTGAGAACCTCAAAGAGGTTGCACGCATTCTGCGCCCCGGCGGCACCTTTCTCTTGCTCGCAGAGATCTATGGAAAGGAAGATCTTTCCGCCCATGTGCGCGAGAGTGTTGCAAAGTATGACCTTTTCAATCCGACCCCGGAGGAGTTTCGGCAGCTTTTCTCTGGTGCCGGGTTTCGTGAAGTGCATTTGCATTTTGCGGATGGCAAAGACTGGATTGCCGTTCTGGGCGAGCGGTAAATATAAAGCGAGAAAGCGGCAGTCGCAAAACG
>CALIBA010000264.1 GCA_938045435.1 uncultured Selenomonas sp. | reverse complement strand
ATCTATGCGCAGGTGACGGACAAAAAGATCTCGGAAGACATGGACAAGCTGATCCGGAAGCAACAAGCGGCGTTAGCGTGATCCCCGCACGGCTGTCCTAACGTGAGGCGGTATGCTTTTTCCCTTTCATTGAATAGATCTTACTACATGACTACAACAGAGGTAATGCGGTGAAAAAGAAAGGAGCAAGGCGTAGTCAGGTGTAGTCGCTATACAACCAGAAATTGTCTGCTCGACTTTGATCCAACTTACAAAGAGTCGAGGTATTGCTTTGGCTTTATCCTGTGATGCTTGTGGAAAGCCTCCGTGAAGTGACTAAGATTGGTGTATCCGATTTCATACCCCACTTCGGATACAGAATAAAGGCGAGTGGACAACAGCCGTTTTGCCCATTCCATCTTTTCAGATAGGGCATATTCGGCAATCGCGCTACCGATGACCTGCTTGAAACACTTCTGTAATTTGGAACTGCTCATATTGGCCTCACGTGCCAATTCAGGGAGACTCGGGGTGTGGTTCAAATTCCGCAAAATCAGACGCCGGATACGGAATACAGACTCCACATCGTGTAAATTCAAATTGGCAAAAGGTTTTACTTCAGAACGCCTTTCGAGTTTTTCGAGAAACATTGTCAGTAGCTCTATTGCTTTTCCATGCAGATGGAGCGGGGAGAGAGGCGCATTGTTTTCAACTATTGACTTGATACCGTATAGTGTCTGCTGCATGGCCGGCGTAATGGTCTCAAACAGATAAAAAGACTTGTCTGACTGGAGCAACCTACTGATGTAGGTTTCGTGAGCCGCATCTAATTGCTCTATCCAATCCTTGTTGAAAGTCAATGTGATATTTTCGTACTGCCGTTTAGGATCGAATGTCCATTCCGTAGGAATATTGCTCGAAGGCATAAAGATACCGTCGAGCGTGTCCACCCCGACCGTTTTCGTACTTGTGCCGATAATCTGCTCGTGTTTATGCTCGTTGACATAGAACATCACGGGAATCCATTTTGAGTTTTCTACCGAGCGACGCACCATTGTCATCGGTTCGTATGACATGAAACTGATATAGGTCAATGTGAGCCACGGCAACGGATAATATTGTTTGAAAAATCCGCGACCCACTGAAGCCGGAACGGTAAAACCGTTATTCGTCACCGATGTGCCAAATTGTTCGGCGACCATCTCCATCCAATCTTCGGGCTTGTTGATAGCACAAAACTCTATGGTCATACCATTGTATCTCTCTATATAAATATACGTGAGTTCGATGTAAGCAGAGAACTTCTACGAAAGCCACGCGAGGGCAAAAACGTTTTTGGAAATGCTTGCACCATCGGTGCAAGAGCCAAAAAGTGGTTTTTGCGATTTGCACCACCGGTGCAACGGCCCAAAAGCAGTTTTTTCCGTTTGCGCCGATGGTGCAAGGGCCTAAAAGCAGTTTTTTCTGTTTGCACCACCAGTGCAAGGGCCTAAAAGCAGTTTTTTCTGTTTGCACCGCTGGTGCAAGCGTCCCCAAAAACACTTTGACCGTTACAGCGCGCTATCCAAGACATTCTTCAGGAATAAGGAACCTCATTCTTTCGTCGAACTCACGTAAATACAAACAGACAAGGGTGAAAAGAGGTTCTCCTATGCTTTTATCCTTGTGGAGTTATACCTTCTGTTGAAAGAGAACAAGAGTATTCCCTCAAAAAGGAATACTCTTACGATATGAGATTTATTCAAATGCGACCAAACTTGAAGGAACTCCCACGGCTGTAACAATGGGTGTTTGCGAACATTCGCCTGTCCTGGTATTGTAGGTATAGTAACCCGTTCCGTTATTACACGTCATTCCAAAGACGATGAAGTCCTTGTACTTTGTTATTGCGAAAGAACCATTGCTGTCGGTCATCGGCAAATCGAGTTTTTCGATAGTCTTGTTCCAAATGTTGATTCTTACGGGCTGGAAGTCTTTCTTCAGTATTCCAAATTCTGTGTCTGTCACTTTCAGACAACTATATACGATGCCGTTACCTGCGTAGTAGGACTTAATCATATACTGCCCCGTCTTTCCTATTCCCTTGATGGTCGTTTTCGATAAGTTGAACAGATAATCGGTATCCCATTTGTCGCTCCCCTTGCGAATGCGCAGGAAACCTTCCTTATCGGCAACATTGAAATTGTTGCCTGCACTGTAAAAGTAGATGTCGCCCCGCTCGTCTATAAAGGCATCGGAGTGACGGAACAATCCGACCACACTTGTTCGGTTGTCCTTGATAACCTCGATCTTTTTCGTTTTAAGATCAATAACAGCCACCTCTGCACCCGTTCCTGGTACAGAAGTGTGGGGCGAATTGAGCTGGTTGAGGGCTACATACATCTTTCCATCACGAATGACATTGCAGCCGGGATCGGGATTATTGTCCTGAACAGCATAAGGCGAGAGGTCGATTTCATCCTCTTTTCGCAATGTGGCAGTATTGATTAACGCAATCTTGCCCCTTCCGTGCAATGGGACGTATGCGTGCTGTTCGTCGATGAAGTTGATTTCTCCGGGCTGCGCCATCTGTTCAAAGGTCATCGTACCTGATTTTATAAGTTCACCGTGCGCTCCTCTTGTGAACTTGTGCACTTTGTCTCCGAATTTCCCTTCGGGTACAAGTACCGTGTTTCCTTTTGCGAAGAGATAACACCCGAAACCGAATTCAAATGCTTTCTTATTGTCAGTCGCTTGAGGTGTCAAATCACTGAAAGTGCCCACATATGCGCTTTTGTCCACATAATGTACAAACGCGAAATGTTGTTGCACCTCATTAGGCGTAGGTTTGGGGTCATCGTGCTTACCACAAGACGTCAGTCCTATGGAGCTGGCCAGCATAGCAGAAAAAGCTATGTACTTCAATGTTGTTGTTCTCATTCTTATTCGTGTTTAGAGTTATAAAATTCCTTTTGAAAAGACGTATCTGAATTTCAAGTGGAATGTCCGCCCTGCCAACGGTTGACGATACTGATCCCAGACTTCTTTGTTCATCAGATTGTGGCATTCCAAAGCAATGGAATATCTGTTCTTGTAGGTCAATAGCAAGCCTATGTCATTGACAAAACTGCGAGGGATGCGCCGTTTCTGTAATTCGGTAAGTTCCCAGAAGTAGAAAAACTCTTCCGTGAACTTTCCGTCCCAAAATGCCTTGACATACCAATTCTTGAGTAATTGGTCACTGTGATATTCTGCTCCGAAGTTGGCGAACAAGTAAGGAATATTCGGCAGTCGCAGCCCTTTTGTCGGATTGGGGGCTTGGGTGCCCGGCAAATGCTCCAAGACATCGCGGACATCCTGATAAGTCAGATTCCCATAGGCATAGACTGTCGGCGATATATCCAATTTCAACTCGGTCTCTATGCCCTTAATATGTACCCTTTCAGCATTCACATATCCGGCCGCCATATGCTGCTTCATCAGCTTTATCATGTCGCTTACCTGCATGTAAAAGCCGTTTACCTCAAACTGTAATCGCGAAAGTCCGAGTACGTTGTTTTTGTCTATCAAGAATCCCAGATTGAAGTTGTGGCTTTTCTCAGGTTTCAATCCAGCAGCAGGAAAAGTTATGATGCCGTCACCGAACAACTCTTGCGAATTAGGGAGACGTATTGCTCGTTGATAGGAAGCCTTCAGATGAAAGCCTTTGAACGGTTCATATTTCATTGCTTCTATCCATCCGATTTGCGATGTCGTGTTGCTCTTTTTCTTCGGAGCCTCAATCATCTCGTATGAAGTCAGATCCTCTATCTCAGAATGGAGATGGAAATACTTTACAGAGAGCATATTCGTCAGTTTTCTGTCTAAGAGTTTCGCTTCCCAAGTCAAACCTGAGACAACGCTGATCTTTTTGCTGGGAAATCCTCCAATGACAAAACCGGCATGTCGGCTTGCCATGTCGTCATTTGGCTGTCTGCGGGCGTAGTTAATAAGCGTATTCAGGTTCAGGTTGTGATTAGCGGACAATCTGTAATCGAAATTGATGCGCTCGTTGATTTCCAAACCTTTGTCGTTTGAGTTATGAGGCACATCTCCCGTCTCTCCCTGTCCGTTCGGACTCGGATATATGTTTCCCTCAAAATCATGATTTACTCGTGCCGTATCCACAAAATTGTTCGTCGTATGCGAGAGGGAGAAATGAGACTCGAAGTCAAGGCAGTTGTTCAGCATTCCACTTTTTATCAGTTTGTTCTCGAGCATGAACATCCCGGATTTGTTTTCGGCATACCGGATGTTCTTCAATACCCCTTGTATCTCATTGAAACGATTATAGTACCCGAATTCGGTACTCATCTCATCGAACCAAAGTTTGCTGAAAGCGATTTTCCCTTTCAGCATATACGACCGAAAACAGTCGTGGTCTCGCTTTACCAATAAGTCCTCTCTTTCGGGAACTCTGAAAGAGTAATCATTCTTTGCAGACGTATAATAACCACCCGCACCGAGCAGGATACCATTCTTGGGGAAGTTTTTACGAGAGAAGACACTGGCCTTGTGTGTTTGATAAGAGCCAAGTTCATATGAAGCATCTAAGTAGTCCGTACTAAATTCTTTCGTCACAATATTGACGGCACCCCCCAGTCCGTCGCAACCAAATCGTGCAGGAATAATGCTTTTGTAAACCTCTATTCGTTCGATAATATCTATCGGTATCTCATCAAGCGAAAAGGCACCATCCGAAGTATTCATCGGTATACCGTCCCAAAGAATTTGAATGCGGTTCCCCTCCAAACCATGGACGATAATTCTCGAACTGCTACCCAAGCCACCGGTCTGCCCGACTTTCAATCCAATGGTCTTGTTCAAGATGGTTTCTAAAGACACGGAGCGACCTTGCAGCTCCTTTGCGTTTATCACGGAAACAGCCTCAGGCGATTCTCTGATAATCCGGGCTTTTGTTTTTCCGAAGACCACGACATTCTCCAACGCCATTGCATCGGGATAAAGTTTTATCGTGTATCTCTTCCCATCAGAGGTTATGGTGTCGGTAGCTGTTTGATAGCCGACATAACTCACACTTAGCACAAGTTTCTGCCCGACATCTGCATTCACCCTTGCGATGCCTTTGCGGTCAGTCGTTGTGCCATCCATATATAAGGAAGAGCCCAATGCTCTCCATTGAAGTGTTGCCGATTCAATAACACTTTCCTTTTCGCTATCTATGACACGAATTTCCGTTATCTGCTTCTGAGCAAAAAGAGGAAGCGACAATAGAGAACTCATTGTAAGTATTATCCTGCATATGCAAGCCGCCTTTGAAATCAACATCTTATTCGTTCATGAAAAATCTGCGCAAAGGTGTCGGTACATCAAAGAAGTAAATACCCCTATCAAGCACATCTATACCCCTATCGAGTTGAACCGTCCTAAGCGTATCGTTTTCGGGCAGTATTATGCTCATTCGGGTTAATTTATCCCTGTGTATCTCCTCACCTTCGCCGCCATAGTTTCAAACGGAAACGGTCTAGCGAATTTCGGCCTACGCATGACTCCCTCTTTTCACATGGTGCCCCTGTACACTTACTGTATAAGGTACTTGTGCACCACCTTGCATGGTGACTGACTATAACCTATAAGGGTAGCATGCTTAAGAGATGCGACTAAGCAGGCTTTGTGAGTGACACAACGATAGGTATCCCAAGAGATTCGCAAACCATTTTCAATTGACGATAATGACATAAATATATGGATAAACAGAAAATCAGACCTCTCGATGAGGAAAGGGAGAGCTGCAACCTGCTCTCCAATACGGTAGTTGTGCTGCACCTTGTATTCGGCACGCTTCCCCTGTTGTTCGTGGTGTGGGCGGTGGACAGGCTGATGGGCAACACACTCACTCCTGCAATGCTTTGGTCGGTCGGAGTGGCGATGGTATTGTTTGCCTTGTTTCGCGGCGTGTTTTATGGAATTTCGATTTGGCGGGCCCATTACTCGGCTTATAACGCCCTCACCCGATTGCGAATGCGCATTGTGAGTCACTTGCAGCGGTTGCCGATCGGTTTCTTTCAGGAGCGGAAGGTGGGTGACTTGGTGAACATCATCAACCACGACGTAGAACAAATCGAGATGTATTTGGCACATGGGCTGCCCGAAATTCTCTCTGCGACGCTTTTCCCTGCTTTGCTCTGGGGTATTGTCATGGTGTTGGACTGGCGACTGGGGTTGTCACTCGTATTGCTGCTACCGTTGGCGTTTCTCTTGCAGATGACAGTCAAAACGCTTTGGAGAAAGAGTTTCCAACACTTTATGGAAAGTACGCAGAAGATGTCGGAAGACCTTTTGGAGTATGTGGCCACGATTCCGGTCATTAAGGCATTCAGTCACGAGGAGACCCGGACAGAGCGGGTTCTCTGCGGCATGCGCGATTATATCCGCCGGGTAACGCGGAGTATGTTCAGCGTGACCGTGCCGATGACGCTCATAACGATGTTTTTAGAGGGTGGTATCGTGGTGATGACGCTCGTCGGTCTGTGGTTGATGGCGTCGGGCGAGCTGACCGTGACACGCTTCATCCTCGCCCTGATATTGAGCGGACTGTTCTCGTCCTCCTTTGCCAAACTGGCCACGTTCCAGCATTTCCGAATTGTCTATGGGCAGTCGCTGGCGAGGGTCCGATCGATTACCGAAGTGCCCGTAAAGGATACGGCAGACCGGGATACGGGCGCTATGCAGAGCGATGTCAGCTTTGAGCACGTTACGTTTGCCTACCCGAATAAGAAAGACAGTGCATTATCTGATGTCAGTCTGCAATTCCCTAAGGGCAGTCATACGGCTATTGTGGGCGAATCGGGGTCAGGCAAAAGTACATTGGCAAGTCTAATGATGGGTTTTTGGCAACCGCAGTCGGGAACCGTTCGACTGGGTGGAGAAAATCTTGCGGAACTCTCCGAGCGCAACATTGCCGATTTCTTCTCGATAGTGCAGCAGGATGTGTTCCTTTTCAATACGAGCATTCGGGACAATATCCGTATCGGCAAGCCCTCCGCTACACAACGGGAGGTGGAAACGGCGGCACGAAAGGCACGCATACACGACTTTATCGTGGGACTGCCCAGTGGTTACGATACGTCGGCAGGTGAAGTGGGTGTAAAATTCTCCGGCGGAGAGAAGCAGCGCATTTCCATTGCGCGTATGTTGCTCAAAGACTCGCCGATTGTCATTCTCGATGAAGCCACTGCCGCATTGGACGGGGAGAATGAGAAACTTATCCAAGAGGCTTTGGACGAATTACAACGCAACAAGACCGTCATCACCATCGCTCATCGGCTCAACATCATTCAGGATGTGGAGCGTATTGTTGTGATGGACAAAGGTCAGGTCTTGGCGACGGGAACGCACGGAGAATTGATGGACAGCTGCCCGCTGTACCGCAACATGACAGAAACGCAGGAGCGTGTAAACAGATGGCAACTGAAAGAAGAGGAGACATAACGATGGTACGCAATATATTGAATGAATTGACCGCCCGCGGGGTGCAGCACCTGATTGTCTCCGCACTGTTTTTTGTGGTTTATGCCCTCTGTGGCACGGCGATTATGCTTACCGTCCTGCTCCTTATCGATCGTTATATATCGGGCGAAAGCGTTTCGCTCGTTTCCGCAGCGTGGATGCTTGGCGGCCTGCTGGTTTTGAAAACCATCTCCAATGCCATAGCCGATATGAGTAAGCACTTTGCCGGCTTCGACCTCGTGGAGCGTATCCGCGAGAAAATCATTTTGAAGCTGAAGAAGTTCTCGCTTGGTTTCTACACCAATGAGCGGCTGGGTGAGATAAGCACCATCATCCACAAAGACGTGGACAATATGGAAATGGTGGTGGGGCATCTCTGGACACGAATGTCCGCCGATTTCATCGTGGCACTGATACTCGGCATCGGACTGTTCTGCGTAGACTGGCGTATGGGATTGGCGATGGTTGCCTTCCTTCCTGTTGCTCTTTTTTCCCTTTATCGAGGCATTCGTTCGGGTATGAAAGCACAGCAGGAGACACAAGACGGTCTGGCGGATATGGTCAGCCTCTTTGTGGAATATGTCAAGGGTATACCCGTGCTGAAAGTATTCGGAGGAAAGGGCATGTTTCGTGACAGGCTCGACCGTTCCGTTCATGAGTTTGGAGAAAGTAGCAAGAAGACCTCACGACTTGCAGCTGTAAGCGTGGGCAGGTATGTCTTTCTCATAGAGCTGGCTTTTGCGCTGATGGCTACGCTTGGTCTTTGGTGGAGTTGGCGCAGTGAACTTTCCGTTTTTGCTTACCTGATGTTTGTCATCGTCTCGAGGGAGTTCTACAAGCCCTTTATCAACATGGAGAGCCACTGGCTGAACTACATCAAGGTAAAGGACAGCTACGGACGCATCTCCCGCTTGTTAGATGCACCCTTCATCGCCAATCCCGGCCAACCGAAAACAGTTGAACGCTTCGACCTCTCATTCGAGGGTGTCGGCTTCTACTATGAGGAAGAAGGCTTTGAGATGAAGGATCTCACGTTCAGCGTCCCCGAACAGACTGTAACGGCACTTGTCGGCTCATCAGGCTCAGGCAAGACGACCCTCACCAATCTGTTGCTCCGCTTTTGGGAACCGCAGGCGGGTAATATCCGCATTGGAGAGGTGGATATTCGGGAGATGGACTATGATTATCTGCTCAGTAAAATCAGTGTGGTGATGCAGAACGTCATCCTCTTTTCCGATACCATCGCCAACAACATCAAGGTGGGTGATCGCAATGCCACGCAAGCGGAAATCGAGGAAGCCGCACGTCGGGCGATGATACACGACTTCATCGTTGGCCTACCTGATGGTTACGAAACGAAAATCGGAGAGAACGGCTTGGGACTGTCGGGCGGACAGAAGCAACGCATCTCCATCGCCCGTGCGTTCCTCAAAGACGCTCCCATTCTTCTGTTGGACGAAATAACGAGCAACATTGATCCCGTCAATGAGTACAAGATACAACAGGCCGTGTCTGCCCTTATCCGCAACCGCACGGTTTTGGTCATTGCCCACCATCTGCAAACCATCCGCAACGCCCATCAGATAATCGTGATGGACAAGGGACGGCTTATAGAGAGTGGTACCCACGCCGAACTTGAAGCGAAAGATGGGGTGTACCGAAAACTACTGTAACCTAAGAAAATGGACGATTGGGGGATAGAAAGTAAATGCTAATCCCAATTCTCGAATGCGTGCTTCTCCGCCTTACCGCTTCCCGCCTCCCCTGTAGTTTTCCTCCAAGATCCTTTCTAAGTCTGAGGCCTTGTAGAGGATCTTGCCGGCAAACTGCGTGTAGGGGATGACCTTTCGGTCGCGGTAATCCTGCAAAGTGCGAGGGCTGATGTAGAGCCGTTCGCAAACCTCCTTGCCCGTGAGGAAGTGTTCACCGCCGAAGAGTGGCCGGTGCGTCTCGGATACATCCCGAATCCTTTCCTTGACGCGTCGCAAGGCTGAGATGACCACCTGCATCTCGCCTGTCTCCATACTCAAGTCTTGAATCGCTTCCATCATTGCTTCGTCGTGTGTGCCGTTTTGTCAGACTTCACGCAGAGTAGTCGCTCCACGTCCTCCCGCTTGTAATAGCACTTGTGCCCGATCTGTGCGAAGGGCAACACGCTTGTGTCTCGGTAATGTTGCAGGGTGCGTTTACTGATGCCGAGTAGACGACAGACGTCCCCGTTATGCAACCAATCCGTGTGTTTAGATGGTTCTCCGAAAGCCTTCGGGCAACATTCTGCAAGGCTCAGCACCTCGTTCCGCAGGCAGATCCAATCGGCCTCTGTAATAATTAAATACTTCATGGATCCACGTATTAGTTTTCTAGTTGGTATTTAGGTTTTACTGTTTTCGGCGGCAAACTTAAATTGCACGCAAAATGCTGTCAACGCAATCGGGAACAGGAGGGATATAAATGGAAAAGCAGGGATACAACCGGCGCAGCAAGGGGTGGCTTTCGCTTATTCGGAAAACAGCCGCAACGGAAAGCAGATAGCAGCCCGCGAATCGTTCCGCACCTCTTTTTCTTTCACTGCCATTTTGTCTTATCGGAAGAACAAATCGCTTTCTTGTAAGTCCTGCTCCCCGAAGAAATCAGCAGCAACCGGGCGCAATATCATGCCGGACAGCACTGCATGCTTGGATGCCGGGGATGCTCATCACACTTTCGCCTCCGAGAACCCATCCAAACCGACCATGAAAAAACAGGCAGATAGAAGCAACATAAACACCAGCAAAACACCGGACAGCAGCGGAC
>CALIBA010000263.1 GCA_938045435.1 uncultured Selenomonas sp. | reverse complement strand
TCGTCCAGACACATGCGGAGATGCCAAAAGAGCTCATTCGCCGCACAGGGCTTGATGAGTGCCTCCTACGCCTCTCTGTTGGTCTGGAGGATGTCGAAGATCTAAAGGCGGATCTTGCCCAAGCGCTAAAAATGGCGGCGCGATAATCTTCCCTTTCGTCCCTTCCATCACACTTTGCACACTTCCTCTCCCCACATGCAGGGGAAATGGAACGGGACGCCGAAAGTTACATGAAATATCTGAAAGGAGTTATCATGCCGATTTATTTTGACGAAATCATCGACCGCCGCAATACCTCCAGCATCAAATATGACTTTGCCACTGCGCGTGGCTACCCGGAGGGCATTCTCCCCTTCTGGGTTGCTGATATGGATTTCCGTGTGCCTGCCCCCATTATGGAAGCCTTAAAGGTACGCACAGCGCATGGTATTTTCGGCTATACGCAGCCAATGGATGATTATTTTGCGGCAATACAGCGCTGGTTCACCACACGCCACAACTGGAATGTAACAGCCAATGACCTCGTTATCACGCCTGGTGTCGTCTTTGCGCTTGCAGCTGCCATTCGCGCGTTCACTCAGCCGGGTGATGCCGTTCTCATCCAACAGCCAGTCTACTACCCCTTTGCCAATATCATTCGGGAGAACGCACGTCAGCTCGTCAACAGCCAGCTGCGGCTCTTGCGCGGCCGCTATATGATAGACTTCAATGACTTTGAGCAAAAAATCATCGAAAATAAAGTCAAGCTCTTTATCTTATGCAGCCCGCATAATCCCGTGGGACGGGTTTGGACACATGCGGAACTGACCCAGCTCGCCGATATTTGCCTGCGACATAATGTGCTCGTCGTTTCGGATGAGATTCACGAAGAATTTATCCGCCCAGGATTTCGGCACACGCCCTTCGCCACGCTGTCCTCCGAGGCCGCAGGAATCACCATCACCTGTACCTCACCGAGCAAGACATTCAACCTCGCAGGGCTGCAAATCTCCAACATCTTCATCCAAAATGAGCACCTGCGCCACCGCTTCAAAAAAGAGCTGCACGCCACCGGCTATGATGAACCGAATACGCTCGGTCTTACAGCTGCTAAGGCCGCATATACACATGGTGCACCATGGTTGAAGGAACTGCTCGCCTACATCGAACAGAACCATCTGCGTACCAAGGATTTCCTCGCAGAGCATCTCCCACGGATACAAATCATCGAGCCAGAGGGCACGTATCTGCTTTGGCTGGATTTCCGTTCCTATGGACTTACGGATGAATCGCTGAACCATAAAATCATCTATGAGGCAAATCTATGGCTCGACGATGGCCCAATCTTTGGTGCCGGCGGCAGCGGATTCCAACGCATCAACATTGCCTGTCCATGGGAAACACTCCAAAAAGGACTTAAAAATCTCATGCAGGTGTTCCACTGAATACAAAAAGCGCACCATCCTTATCATCTCATAAGAGAAATCCCCTGTGCGGCTGTTGCTGCACAGGGGATTTCTCTTTTCTTTTATTTATCTTGGAAAAGATCCGTTGAGAGGTAACGATCACCGCCATCGGGGAGAAGCACGACGATGTTCTTGCCCTCGAACGCGGAACGCTTTGCGATCTGCACTGCCGCTGCAAGCGCTGCACCGGAGGAGATCCCGATGAGGATGCCCTCTAAGCGAGCAAACTCTCTGCCATAGGCAAAGGCGTCCACATTCGCGATGCGAATGACTTCATCATAGATACTGGTATCGAGCGTATGCGGTATGAATCCCGCGCCGATGCCTTGGATCTTATGTGGCCCCGGCTTCCCGCCGGTAAGTACAGGCGAATCCTCCGGCTCAACCGCAACGACATGAACAGAGGGTTTTTGGCTCTTTAGGTAGCGCCCAACACCTGATACCGTGCCGCCCGTACCGACCCCAGAGATGAACGCATCGACATCACCGTCCGTATCCGTCCAGATCTCTGGCCCCGTCGTACGCTCATGTACCGCGGGATTTGCAGGATTTTCAAACTGTGCGGGAATGAATGAGTTTTTAATCTCACGATGCAGTTCCTCTGCCTTTGCAATGGCACCCTTCATCCCCTGCGCCCCGTCTGTGAGAACAATCTCCGCGCCATAGGCCTTCAGCAGATTGCGGCGTTCGACGCTCATCGTCTCCGGCATGGTGAGGATGGCGTGATAGCCGCGTGCCGCTGCGACAGAAGCGATGCCGATGCCGGTGTTACCGCTCGTCGGCTCGATGAGGGTCGCTCCCGGTGTGATTTTCCCATCCTTTTCCGCTTGCTCAATCATGGCAATCGCAATGCGATCCTTCACTGAGCCTGCGGGATTGAAATACTCAAGTTTCACAATGAGATTCGCCTTGAGCCCATGCGCTCTCGCAAAAGCCCTTGCACAGAGCAGCGGGGTGTGTCCAATCAGTTCTGTCACACTCTTATAGATGTTTGCCATGATTCATTCTCCTCCACTTTGAGACAGCAGTATTTCCTTATAAACATATCTAAAAAGTATGTTTGTATAATACATTAATTTCTTTCCTATGTCAAGATGGAGCATGAGAAAAACTGTCCATGGACGAAGTCCCGTTTCTATGTCGGTTCAAAGTCCACATGAATGCGCGTTCCCTGATCGACAATGCTGTTTTTGCCGATGCTTTGCCGTGCAGCGACGCCTGTGCCGTGACTCTCAAACGACAGCCCACGCTGCTGGGCAAGCCGTGCAGCCTCACGCAGAGACAACCCCGTAAAGTCAGGAACAAGAGCCTTCCCCGCAGGCGGTGCCGCTGCGGACTCCATCCGCTTTTCTTCCTCCGCACTGCGCTCTGCATTCTGAGGCGGCTCGGCAAACGGATTGCTGGACGGTTCGATATGTGCATAACGCAGCAGCTGTGCGAAAATCCGCCCTGCAACGGGCGCTGCAATCTGCCCGCCGTAAAAGTTGCCGCCGCGCGGGTTGTCAATCATGACGAGTACGGGAAAGGCAGGGTTCTCTACGGGAGCAAATCCACAAAAGGACGCGATATAGTGCCCCTCCAGATACCCCGAGGATTCCAGGCGTATTTTCTGCGCCGTTCCTGTCTTTCCTGCAATCCGATAGCCTTTGACTGCGGCCTTCGCACCGCCGCCCTCTGCGACGACCTGCTCAAGCAGTCCCGTCAGTGTCCGATTGACGGGCGGTTGGAGTGTTTTATGAACCTCCTGCGGCTGCCGGTCCTCATAGAGCGACCCATCGGGGTTGTAGATGGCACGCACGATATGCGGCCGCATCAAGGTGCCCCCATTTGCGATGGCTGACATCGCTGTCACGAGCTGCAAGGGGGTGACAGCGATGCTCTGCCCGATGGCCGTCGTTGCGATGTCTGAGTCACGCATCGCATCCGGCGCAAACAGGATGCCCTGCTCCTCCCCCGGGAGATCGATCCCTGTGCGTTCACCAAACCCAAAGAGGCGCGTGTAGTGCATGAGCCGCTCTGCGCCGAGCGAAAGCCCCACCTGCGCAAAGCCCGTATTAAGTGAGTTCTTGACAATGTCCGTAAAGCTGACCGCACCATGGCTCTCGTTGTTCCAGTTTTGAATGCGCCTGCCGGAGACCATGACATAACCGGGATCGATAAAGACCTGATTGGGCGTGACGATCCCCTCCTGCAGCGCCGCGCCCGCAACGATGGACTTAAAGGTTGAGCCGGGTTCATAGATAAAGGAAACCGCACGGTTCTTCCATGTATCGCGCGGATAATCCCAAAACCTGTTGGGGTTGTAAGAGGGGCGTGACGCCATCGCAAGGATTTCCCCTGTCGTAGGATCCATGACGATGGCCGTGATGGACACGGGCGCATTCTCTGCCATGGCACGGTCGAGTTCCTGCTCAATCATGAACTGAATCGTGCTGTCGATCGTCAGCTGTACGGATTTGCAGTAGTCTCCGCGATAGATGCGCCGGCTGAAAAAGATGGAGTCAAAAATGGGCCGCTGCTGTCCGTCCACGGTGATCCGCTCCGCACGCACCTCACCCTTGAGCAGTAGATCCAATGCCTGCTCCACACCGTCAAGACCCTTGTCATCTGTTCCGACGAATCCGATGACATTGGCGGCGAGCGCATCATTGGGATAGTAACGCTTCGCCTCATTTTGAAAGCCAAGGCAGTCACTGTACCCCTTTTCACGGATGACAGCACGCACAGCCTCATACTCTGTATGCTCAAGACGGCGCTTGACCCAAACAAAACCGCCGCCATAGGCAATATCGTCGAGGATGTCCTGCTCCGTAAGCCCAATGAGCGGGGCAATATCAGCGGCAATCTCCTCCGGGGTATGTTCATCGAAAACATGGTTCGGGTCGATAAAGAGCGACTTTGTCATACTGCTGATGGCGAGCTCCTTGCCGTTGCGGTCGAGAATCGCACCGCGCAGGGACTGAATGCGAAACTCATAGCCGCTCTGGTCGCGCATACGCTGGGAAAGCGCATCTCCTTGAACGATTTGGAGATAGCCATAGCGAAAGCTCAATAGTATGAGAAAGGCAAACATCAGCAGAGCGGTCATCCCGATGCGCTGTTGAACCATAGATCGAATGTTTCTCATATGTGCCGAAATCCCTTTGCCTTAAAAATTCTTTTCACATCATATCATAAACGAGAAAAAAAAGATACCGATGAAAAACCGCCGCAGCGCTTCCGGAGCGCATTGCGGCGGCTTTCATCTATGAGATTCAAAAAGAATGCAAAGAGATCAATGCTGCTTTTTCGCCTGCTCAATCTCCTCACGTGTGACAACACCGTCAGCAACGAGTTCATCCACCCATGCGCCGTGATGATGTGCGGCATAGGACGCCTTGATGGTGCCGTCCGTCATACCGTGCAGAGAGTCGGGGTTGACCCCTGCGGCGAGGTAGATATGTCCGAGTGCTGCGGCAAAGCAGACGGCGCCCGCAATACTGTGCACGGGAATCGCGTACGCCGTGATGGTCGCAGGCAGGAAGCTGTCCCCCAACCAGAGCGTCAGCCCCGAGGCAACGAGAACGACCGAGAGTGCAAGCTGCAATGCAATGTTCATTTTCTCGCCGCCGTTATAAAACCCCTGCGGCGGCATGCCGGGATCCTTGCCGATCAGCTCGGCGGGGAATTTTTTCATAAACTCCATGTCGCGCTTGCCGAAGCTGAAGATCTCGCGGAGCATGATGATATATCCCTTCCGCGCAAGGATAAAGCCGACAATCGGGGTCATGATGAACATGACGCCGAACACACGGTGCGCATACATGAGCGTCTTGTCGCCGAATATTTTATACATAAAGCTGAACGTATCTGAATAGAGCGGCAGTGCTGTGAGAAACAGCATGAAGAACGCAAACGCGTTGAGCCAGTGACACATGGCAAAGGTCTTCTCATGCCGTGGGACATACTTCTTGTCGATCAGCATCTTGTTCACCCCTTCTCCTGTTCTTTCGATTGTTTACCGCTCGGCTTTGCAAGCTTACGCAGCACCATTGCGCCGACGATGCCCGCTGCCGCACCGCCAATGGCAAGTTTTGTAAATGCACGTCCCGCCTTCCAAAGGTCAATGGAAAATGGTGTGACAGGATTTTCCGGCAGTCCAAATACCGCAGGTTTTGCGGGCAGCACATAGATCATATGCGTCCCACCGACGCCCGCGGGGCTGTAGATGTTCGCATCGGGATGGGTCGGTTGAATGAGCGCAAGGCGTTCTGTTGCAAGCTGCTGCATCTCCTCAAGCGTCCCAAACTCAAGTGCATGCGCCGTACAGGTCTTGGAACACGAAGGCTGCATAATCTCACCCGTCGTCTCGAAGCCGTGCGCGATGCGGTCGTAGCAGAGATCGCATTTCGTCGATTTATGACGCACCGGGTCAATCTTTGGGATATGCCACGGGCAGTTGTGCTCGCAGTAGTGGCAGCCGACACACTTATCCTCGTTGATGACGACGGTGCCGTTCGGATTGCGGTCGATGGCGTTCTCGGGGCATCCCTTTGCACATGCGGGATCTCCGCAGTGAAAGCAGTTTTTCTTAAAGAAGTCCCAGTGGAACTTCCCCTTGTCATCTACACGCTCTTTCATCTCGATAAGTGTATAGACACGTGAACTAAGATCCTTATGCGACTGGTACTACCCCTCAAACGGGGTATCCATGTCGGGCGGTAGATCGTGCCACTGTTTGCATGCGACCATGCAGCCGCGGCATGCAGTACAGCGTGACATGTCATGCAGCATGGCGATTTCCTGGGTCATGACGCTTTCTCCTCTCATGCGCTTTGCATAAAGCAATATTTATTCTAATATTGGGCTGCCCTTTTTATGAAGCCCCTTCTCCTCTGCGAGAAGGTCGAGATGCACACTTGCCCAGTCCTGCCGATAGATCTTATCGTCGGCGCTGCCGTCGTCAGCGCCCCGATAGGTCTTAATGTAGCAGTCGCACACATCGCAAATATCAAGCCGCATCGTGTCGTCGTGCTCAGGTTCCAGTGTGTGCATCTTCTCAAGATTCGTATTGCCGCAGTAGACGCAGCTCACGCGGGCATAAAGCCAGCGCGTGCCGCAGCCGCCACAGATGAGATAACGTGCACGCCCCTCACGGAACTTTTTCAGTTCGGCGATGACGGGCAGCCGCCCGCACACCGGACAGTAGTTCTCACGGAACTTCGGCCGATCGGGATCCGGCGCCCACGCCTCCGGCTCTTTGAGCTGCGGCGGTGTCAGCACCGCAATCATGCGCCAGATGGTGCTGCGGATGAGTCCCTCGTTGAGTTCATACTGCGTGCAGAGCGCGGCAAATACGTCCTTGTTCTGGGTCAACACCGCTGCAATCAGCGCTTCTTTGTCCGCCTTACGCAGCTTTTTCAATGCGACGAGATAGGCGCGTGCCGATTCCTGCATCAAGGGCGGCACATCGCTCTCTGCAATGCGTGCAAACACTTCCCCCTGATAGAGGTATACGGCGCGTACCATGCGCTTTTGATATGTTTCCTGCTGCAAAATCGGCAATTTTTCTGCAATGGTCTTTGCCACGCCGCGCGATGGTACCGCGATGGGCTGCGGCGCAGCGACTGCCGCATCGACACATTGATACACCTGCTGCGTTTCCTTGAGGAACGGATGCTTCCTTAGGAAGCGCTTCATTGGATCGGTGTGCTTGGCTTTCATGAAAAGGGTCTCCCCGTCCTTTCAGACGTACTCATTTCTTATCGTGCATGCGGCGCTTTGGTGTGCCGCAATGGGGGCTACACCTTTTCGATCTTCGCAAGGCAGGCCTTGAACTCCTGCTCCTGTGCGTTCGGGTCGAGCGCGTCAATGGTGAGATAGTTGCCCGATGGTCCTTTTGATAGGCTCTTAAATCCCCAGTTGTACGGAATCCAGATCATATGCGTGAGTTTGCCGTTGATCATGAGCGGCTGTGCGCGCTTTGTGACCATCGCCTTGACATCAATGCTCGCGCGCGCCGTACTGACGCGAACGAGTTCGCCGTTCCGAATGCCGAGTTCTGTCGCAAGTTGCTCCGGCATCTCGACGAACGGCTCTTTGACCAGCTCGTTGAGGTACGGAATGTTGCGCGTAATCGTGCCCGAACACCAGTGCTCCGTAAGGCTTGAGGAGCACAGGACGTGCGGGTACTCGTCCGGCGTGCCGATTTTATGATGCCCCGGCACACGCGGATAGATGACACACGGATTGAACTCCGTACGCTGCCCCTCATTCATCATGTTCTTTGTCGGGCTTTCGACCGGCTCATAGAACTCGGGCATCGGCCCATCCACCGGAGTTGAGGAGTGGTCGCGCGTAAGCCCATTCTCCACATCGCTGTACTCGGCGGCAAAGAGGCGGGCGATGCCCTCGGCATTCATGCGGAATGGCTTTTGCCCCGCAGGGGTCGAGGGACCCTGCGTACGGTCGCCGACATCGGGCACATCATAGCCGTCCCACATCCCTTTCTCCTCATCCCACCAGACGAGCTTTTGCCCCGGTCGGACGGGTTTTCCGTTCTCATCACAGGAGGCGCGGTTGTAGAGCATATGGATGTTATCGGGCCAGACCCAGGCAAAGTTCGGGTAGATGCCCATGCCGCCGTTGTCTTCCTGTCCGCGGCGCTTCGCCATGTGTACACCGTCGCCGTAAACCCCCGTGAAGATCCACATGCCGGCCATCGTCGTGCCGTCGTCCTTGATCTCGCGGATGCCACGCAGGAGATGCCCGTCGGTCAGGTCGTAGCCGTTGCACTCCTTCATGATGTTCTCGACATAGGTTTCACCGTCATCGGGATCGCCATAGTTCCATGTGAGGAGCTTGATGATGTTGTCCTTTGGATCCGTAGAATCGCGGTAGAGTTCGACGATGCGCTTCCAGAGTTTGTCGATGATCCAGTAATCAGGGCGCGAATCGTTCACGGGATCTACGCCCTTCATCCGCCACTGAATCATACGCTGGGAGTTCGTCATGGTACCGCAGCGCTCAAGATAGGACGCGGCGGGCAGGAAGATAACCTCGGTCTTAATATCGGCCGGATTGTCTCCGGGGCGTTCCCAGAATGCCGCCGTCTCATTGATGAAGACATCCTGTACGATGAGCGAATCGAGGCTCTTGAGTCCCGCGTTGATCATATTGAGGTTTGCATTCGATACCTGCGGATTCTGTCCGCAGACATAGATGCACTTGACAATGCCCTCGATTGCCTTTTCAAACATGACATAGAGCGAGTCGTTATGCGTTCCGTTGCGGATCGGAAGCGCATTGAACATATAATCGTTGGACGCATTTGCCGCATCACCGAACCATGCCTTAAGCAGATTCTTGAGGAACTTCGCTTTAAATGTGCCGCTGCTTTGCGTCCACTTCGCAAGCGTATCTGTCTTATGCGTCGGATAGGGGAGGTACGCCGGGTAGTATTGGAACATGATGCCGTAGTCCGTGGAGGACTGCACGTTCGGCTGTCCGCGCATTGCGTCGATGCCGCCGCCGGAGACGCCGATGTTGCCCATCAGCAGCTGCATGATGGTAAAGCAGCGAATGTTGCCGACACCGATCGTATGCTGGCACATGCCGAGCGCGTACATCATAACCGTCGGCGTATGCGAGGAGAAGATCTCCGCCGCCTTTTTGATGTCCTCTGCGGGCATACCCGTGATTGCGGATGCCTTCTCGAACGTATATCGAGAGAAATGACGTGCGAGGTGATCCATGACCGTCCCTTTTGCCGCCATCGACGATGATTTCATCGGCTTGCCGTCCGACCCCAGCTTGTAGCCCCATGTCGTCTTGTCATAGGTACGGGTATTCTCGTCATAGCCTGAAAAGATACCCGCATCAAAGGCGTAGTCATCGCGCAGGAGGCAGAATGCGTTGGTATTGCGGCGCAGATAATCGGCATCGTATTTCTTGTTCTGAATGATATAATTGATGATTGCGCCGAGGAATGCAATATCTGTGCCGGAACGAAGCTGGAAGAAATGGTCGGCCACACGCGAGGTGCGGGTATAGCGCACGTCCACATGGACGACGATGGCGCCGTTGTCCTTTGCCTGCATGACATGCTTCATCCCCATCGGATGACACTCCGCCATATTGGAGCCTTCAATCCAGATGAGCTTTGCCTGCTTTACGTTGTACCAAGATCCCGTCATTGCGCCGCGCCCAAACGCCGCACTGAGCGCCGGCGGCGTTGTCGCGTGGCAGACGCGCGTCTGATTGTCGAGCTTGACCACGCCGAGGCCGCGCACCATCTTGATGAGCTGGTAACACTCCTCATTGTTAACCTGCGAGCCACCGATCAGTCCAATGGCATCCGTACGGTTGCTCATGAACTTCTGCCCCTTGACCTCATCCTCGCCGATCCAGTTCTCATCGCGGGCCTTCTTGATCGCACGTGCCGCGCGGTCGATGGACTCCTCCCAGCTGATCTCAACCCAATGGTCGCTGCCGGGCGCACGGTACATGGGGCACTTTGGCCGATTCTCTGCATTCGGAATATAAGCGTAACCAAGCCCCTTGGGACAAAGACCGCCGCGATTGACCGGGTGATCTGCTGCGCCCTCTAAATTGATGAGTTTGCCATCCTTGACATAGCCAATCGTGCCGCAGCCGCAGGCACAGAAGTGGCAGACGGAGGTGAACTCCCGCCCGCCGGACAGCTTATATTCCTGTGCCGCTGCTTTGACCGGCATAACATCGAGCCCAAGGCTCGCCAACGCCAGCCCGACGCCGCTTAGCCCGGTGGCTTTTAGAAAGTCACGTCTGCTAAGGT
>CALIBA010000262.1 GCA_938045435.1 uncultured Selenomonas sp. | reverse complement strand
CGAAAAGATGGACTGTTGCACAAAGATAAATTTACCTTCGTGCAACAGTCCCTTTCAAAAAATTTGAAAAGTGTTTCCCAACCTATCATTTATGACGGTATGCTTTCCTCTACCTTTCGGTTATCATAAGAGAAATAAACTGCATGGTTTCATTTTGAGATTCTTCATCAGGATGTGCGGGCGGTGAAGGGAATCGACTGCGCACGATGTGCTTGCTTTTTGGACAGGACAGCAAGCGGTGATGGGAACGAGAAAAGCGGCTGCTGCACGAAGGGAAGTGACCTGACCCCCAAAAGTTAGACTTATAAGATCTAACTTTTGGGGGTATTGTAATGGCAAAATATAGTAAGGAGTACAAACTAAAAATTGTAAAGGCATATCTCTCGGGCAAAGGTGGAACAGAAAAGCTGTCGAAACAGTATCATGTAGCCCGCACGCTGCTTCAAAGCTGGATCAAGGCCTATCAGAAATTTGGAGTAGACGGGCTAGCAAGAATGCGTGAAAAGAAAAAATACACTTTCGAGTTCAAGCGATCTGCGGTAGAATGTTATCTGTCTACAGAGGCATCCTATCAAGACGTTGCACTCCTGTTTGGTATGAACAACCCAACGCTGCTTACCCGTTGGACAAAGGAGTACCTCACAGGCGGCATGGATGCCCTTCGCCCCAAGCCGAAAGGAAGGCCTCCCGCTATGCCGAAACGACACCAAGAACGCATTCAAGACACGCCGCAAGATGAGACCGCACAGCAGCTGCGTGCACTTCAAGAAGAGAATCTGAGGCTGCGCATCGAGAACGCCTATTTAAAAGAATTGAGGAGGCTGCGCCTGAAGGAAAAGATGCAGAGCAAAAAGCAAGGATCGTCCGCAGCCTCCGAGGAGAATTTCAGCTGAAAGACATCCTTGCGGTTCTTGGTTTTCCAAAAGCGACGTATATGTACTGGCAAAAGAAGTTTCAAGAGCCTGAAGTGCCGGATGAACGGGAACAGATCATCCTTGCCATTCGTAAGGAACATAAAGACTACGGGTATCGGCGCCTTTGGGCACACATGCGAAATCTGGGGTATACGATCAACCATAAGGCAGTGCAGAGGATTGTGCAGAAACTGGAGCTTCAAGTGCATTCCTTTACGCGTAAAAGTCGTAGATACAGTTCCTACAGGGGAACGGTCGGCAATATTGCAGACAATCTCCTGAACCGCAGATTCAAAACCTCCATCCCGCATCAGAAGATCACAACGGATACGAGTGAGTTCAAATACTGGATGCAGGACAGCAACGGAAAGACTTTCGCACACAAGCTGTATTTCGACCCGTATATGGATCTGTTTAACGACGAGATTGTCAGCTTCCATATCGGACAGACACCGTCGGCAGCGGGGATTCAAACAGCACTTGAAGAGGCGATTCGCATCACGGCGGACTGTCCCTACCGCCGCACTTTTCATTCCGATCAAGGGTGGGCGTATCAGATGAAGGCCTATACGAATCGCCTGAAGGAGGAGAGAATCTTTCAGAGTATGTCGCGTAAGGGGAACTATCTGGACAATAGTGTGATGGAGAACTTCTTCGGTCTGTTGAAGCAAGAGATTTACTATGGGCGTGTTTACCACAGCTACGAGGAACTGAAGGTGGCAATTGAGGAATATATCGTCTACTACAACGAGCGTCGCATCAAGAAGTCTCTTGGCTGGATGAGTCCCGCAGAGTATCGACGCAAACACGCTTCTGCATAACAAAAGCGCAGGAAATCTCTTTCCTACGCTTTCACGTCTAACTTTTTGGGGTCACTACAAAACCTTCATAACAGTAGCCGCTTCCTTGACATATCATCCGCACATGCCGCGCGGATCTTAGTGTATCAAGAGCCGAATCCGAACAGTCCGCGCAGCTTTTGTCCGAACGATTTTTGCAGCGCTGCCTCGAGCGGAATGACGCGGTGCAGGAACGGCGAACCGACGCGTTTCACCGCAACGGGCGGCGTGCGCACCGTGTGCTCGTTCGACATCGCCCGCGGATGGGACGGCGCGCGCGTGACGTAGCGCTCCTCCTTGCCATACTGATAGAAGAGTGCGGCGGCCTTACCCGTCTGCCCGTTCACCGCGATGCGCATCTGCCGCGCCTTTTCGCCATCCTCCGCGCGCCGATCCAGATAGTAGACGGGCAGGAGGAACGTCGCACTCTTGTGCTTGTGGAAATCCCTGCCCCAGAGTATGATTTTCGCCTTTGTCAGCGCGAAGCTGTCCTTCAGATCCGTGACGAGCCGCTCCGCGAGGAGATTGTCGATCACATCCGCGCGGGAAGCGTTGTTTGCCACCGCCGCGATGCGGAAGCGACCCTCGGCAAAGGCGGGATCGAACGGCGTGACTGCACCGAAATCCCACGGGTCGAGCCGGTCGAGCAGGTGGATGTCGTAGAGCGTCGTGTTGGGGCACGCCCAGTTTACGATCTCCTCGTACGCCTCGAAATTGCCGCGATTGCTGTGGACCACCATCTTGACGCTGAGATCGGCGAGCGAGAACGGGATGTAGACCGCCGTCATCTCGGTGCGGATGCGCCGCTCGATGTCCTGATTTGCAAACTCCTGCGGGAACTGCTGTGCGAGCACGCGCGCAGCATTCTGCGCCTGCACCGGTGTCACGGCGAATGGAATCGCCTTCTCCGGCACATTCTCCGCGCCGACACTCATGATGAACTGCCGCCGATACGCGCCCGGGCGCACGAGTTGCTCGTCCTCGAACGTGTTGTTGCAGTAGCCGCACGTGAAGAAATGCTGCGTCGAATCCCCCGAGAACTCACCGCCGCAGAACGGGCAAACGAACGCCAGCTGTGTAACGCCCGCAAATGCGGCTACGGTCGTATCGTCCCAGAGAGCTAGCTTATCTGCAATGCTGTTTTGGCGGTACTTCTGACTCAGCACACGTGCATCATGTGGGTTGACCGCCGACATCACCTCCACATGTCCCAGCTTCATCGCGCCGTCTATGACCTGCACCGGCTTGTGACGGAACGTGATCGGCGACGTCCAAAAGACCTGCTCGTCTGTCCACGGAACCGACGTGCCGCAGAACGCACAGACATAACTTGCCGTTTTCTGGTCAGAGTACATCGCACCGCCGCAGCTACGGCATTGTATCGCACGAACCTCCTCCGACATGAGGATCACCTGCCTTCGCATATGGGTGAGAATTGAGAGAAATTGATTGATTTTATTTTAACATGAAAATGATCGCCTGTGACCTGTCACAAATAGCAGGTTTTTGAAAAATATGGACGTTCCTTGTGATATACGTCCTTAGTGAGGAAGGTGTACAGCGTGTGAGCGTAGAACTTCGGTCTCTGATTGACGAAATTTGCCGGACAGGGGAGCTGAAAAATAACAGAATAGGTATGTCAATTACTCATCGTATACTGTACCCAAGGATGTGGACACGGAGCAAGAAGGGATGGGGAAAAAACCGG
>CALIBA010000261.1 GCA_938045435.1 uncultured Selenomonas sp. | reverse complement strand
CGGTGCTTGCGGCGGCTGCTGTCCCATCGCAAAGAGGTTCGCTGCATTCATGCCGCCGGCCTGCCCTGCCATGCCCATGCCCATAAAGCCCATCGCTGCACCCATTCCGCTCTCGTTGCCGGCGGCGGTCACCATCGCCTCGGACTGCGCACCGACGAGCCGCGCCGCTGCCATGGAGGGGTCGGTGTAGAACGTCGCGTTCTGCGCATCCATGATGCGTTTTTCGTCTTCCTCATCCGCACGCACACTGCTCACACCAAAGGAGACGATTTCGATGCCGCGCAGATCCCGCCATTTCGCACTGAGCACCTCATTGAGTGCATCGGCAAGCTCCATGGTATGCCCCGGAAGCTCATCGTAGCTGATCTTTGTCGCGCCAATCTTGGCAAAGGCAGGTTGGAGGGCTGTCAGCAGCTCCGTCTTGAGCTGACTGTCGATCTCCGTACGCTGATACGTATCATCTACGTTGCCTGTCACATTCGTATAGAACAGCACGGGGTTCACAATGCGATAGCTGTATTCGCCAAAGCATTTGATACGCACCATGAGCTTTTTCTGTACCCCGTTGAGGTCTAAAATCGTCGGAAAAGGAATGAGGTTCGGCGTGCCGTATTTATTCCCGATGATTTCTTTGATGTTGAAATAGTAGACGCGCTGATCCTTGCCCGGATCGCCGCCGAACGTGAAGCGCTTGCCGATCTGCCGGAAAACATTTAAAATGTTCTCCCCAAGATGCCCCTCAAACGTCCCCGTGAGAATGGACGGTTCGGTCGAGGTATCATAAACAAACTCTCCCGGCTCTGCGCAGACCTCAACGACCTTGCCCGACTCCACGATAATCATGCACTGTCCCGCATTGACCGCAATCACAGAACCATTCGAGATGATGTTGTCCTCACCGCTGGTGTTCGAGCTGCGGCCTTGTGAACTGAGGCGTTTTTGCCCCTTCATCACCAGAACATCCGGCGTCATCTCTTCGCCATAGAAAAATTCGCGCCATTGATCAGCGAGGACGCCGCCTGTGGCACCGGTGATCGCCTTAATTAGACCCATATGAACAGCCTCCTTGTAAAATGAATGAACTGCTGTGGGGATATGTTTTATTATAGCATAATTCTTATGGATTTCGCTAGACATTTCTAATGTTCTTGCTTTTTACAGGATGATTCGGTACAATAAAGACAGCATCATTTACTGCTTTATTAAAGGAGGATTTTCCATGACAATGCAGACATTTCTTACACGTGCTGCGGCGCTTACGCTGCT
Source organism: uncultured Selenomonas sp. (assembly GCA_938045435.1). GTDB lineage: Bacteria > Bacillota > Negativicutes > Selenomonadales > Selenomonadaceae > Centipeda. The sequence goes on along the minus strand of CALIBA010000261.1, from coordinate 2,601 downwards.
CGTCTTTATGTGTGCCTTTGGCGCAGCGCACGCAGAGATCCACATTGATCGGTATGCCACGAGCCTGCACGACGTGACCGTCAAAGACCGCGGCGATTTGCTGATGATCGCACTGCCGCTGTCCGAGCTGAAAGAGGAGCGTCTTGATACGGGCGCACAGGTCTTTACCTGCACGAACTTTCAAGGGGTATACCAAAACCTCGACCTCTCCATCCATCTGACGCACACGCCCTATGTGAATCCAACGGGAACCGCAGACATCGATCCCATGAGCCAGACGCAGCTTGAGGAGAGTGTTGCACGCTTCAATAAGGAGCATCCGCTCGTCGGCGGCATGGAGAGTCTGCGCAATGAGCGCCTGACCGTAGACAAACATCTTGCCGCGCGCATCACACAGCGCTTTACTGCCGAAAAGCAGCAGACCATCTACGACACACTCCTCGTCCGTGCTGACCGCGGCGAGTGGCTCATCGAAGTCGTCTACAAGGCGGACAGCCCCATTCTCAACGAGGCAATTGAAACCATGTTCAACTCTGTACAAATCGGGAGGGCATCCCTCTTTCGCAGACTCTGACGAAACGATGCCCTAAAGGGCTATGACAGGGAAGGAGGTGCACGCATGGATCAAATCGCCAAGCTGCGCAGGATTCTCGCAGAGAGCCGCCACGCTGTCTTTTTCGGCGGCGCGGGTATGTCAACTGAGTCCGGCATCCCGGACTTCCGGAGCGCGGGCGGCATTTACAGCGAGACACTGCACCATGAGTTTTCTCCGGAACAGATGGCATCACACAGCTTTCTCATGGCGCATCCGGAGGAGTTTTTTGACTTTTATCGAAAACGGTTCATCTATCTCACGGCAAAGCCGAACCCCGGACATTACGCGCTCGCTGCACTTGAGCAGCGCGGCATATTACAGGCAGTCGTCACGCAAAATATCGACGGGCTGCACCAGGCAGCAGGTTCAAAGACCGTCTATGAGCTGCACGGCTCCATCCACCGCGCGCACTGCATGAACTGCGGCGCCCACTACCCGCTCGCACGGATTATGGAGGAACGCCCCATCCCGCACTGCACGACCTGCGGCGGCATCGTGCGGCCCGATGTCGTGCTCTACGAGGAAGGGCTTGACCCTGCGGTCATTGACGGCGCTGTCACTGCCATCCGCACCGCAGACACCCTCATCATCGGCGGCACATCGCTCATCGTCTATCCTGCGGCCGGTCTGATTGATGCGTTCCGCGGTGCACACCTCGTTCTTATCAATCGGACAGAAACCCGTGCGGACCGCCGCGCCTCCCTCATCATCCGCGACCCCATCGGAAAGGCGCTCGCGGCGGCGATGCCGGAGGAAGTCTAGCAGTGTATCGTCATCCTGTAAAATCACTTGTAGCATAAGGCCAGCGCTTTAGTCGCTGGCTTTTATTTTACCCAATCCTTATTCCCCGCCTCACCGCTGTGCGGAGCGATATGACTGCACCAAAACACGGCGCGCAGATCATTCCATCATCCGCTCTTTTAAGAGAATTGTTTTCATCCTCGTTGCCTTTCTCCCTTTATCGCGGTATAATGAAGATACGTGAAGCAGCAGAACGCCGGCTTCACTCCATGCAGACCATATAATTAGGAGGTATGTCCAATGAACAAGGAACAACTGCGGCGCATGACCGAGGACAAGGGATTCATCGCTGCGCTCGACCAGAGCGGCGGCTCCACGCCCAAGGCGCTGAAGGCGTATGGCATTGATGAGAGTGCCTACCACGGCGATGAGGAGATGTTCACGCTTGTCCACAAAATGCGCACGCGCATCATTAAGAGCCCCTCATTTGACAAGAAGGAAATCCTCGCAGCAATCCTTTTTGAAAATACGATGGACCGCAAGATTGACGACCTCTTTACCGCAGATTTTCTCTGGGAGAAAAAGGGCATCATCCCCATCCTCAAAGTCGACAAGGGACTTGCTGAGGAAAAGAACGGCGTCCAGCTGATGAAGCCCATCCCAGATCTTAGCCCCCTTCTTGACCGCGCAAATGAGCGGCATATCTTCGGCACAAAGATGCGCTCGGTCATCAAAGAGGCAAATGAAACAGGCATCCGTGCCATCATTGACCAACAGTTTGAGGTCGGTCTTGAGATCGTCCGCAAGGGACTTGTCCCCATCCTGGAGCCTGAGGTGGACATCCACTGCCCCGACAAAGCAAAGGCAGAGGAAATCATGCTCGGCTGCATGAAAGAACATCTCGCGAAGCTGCCCGCAGATACCAAGATCATGTTCAAGGTTACAATCCCGACTGTGGACAACCTCTATGAGGGGATCATGAAGGATCCGCACGTCGTTCGCGTCGTTGCACTCAGCGGCGGATATACACAGGACGACGCAAACGAAAAGCTCGCACGCAACCACGGCCTCATCGCCAGCTTCTCCCGCGCCCTCGTGCAGGATCTGCGCGCCAGCCAGAGCGACGACGATTTCGACGCCGTACTCAAGAAAGCTGTTAACGGCATCTACAAGGCATCCATTACCTAACAAAAGTATCTAAAACGAAAAAGGGGCTGTTGCACGAAACGAACATGCAGCAGCCTCAATTTTGTGCAAAAACACAG